>JAPCJV010000184.1 GCA_027886785.1 Nitrososphaerota archaeon
AGTTGAGCCTATTTCCCCAAACGCATCAAGAACACGTTCTCACGAGGGGATCGGACGTTGAGGGAAGAGCGGAAAGAATCGTGACTACCCTTCCCAGCGCAACCGAAATAGTCAGCCTCTTGGGGCTGGAGGAAAAGCTCGTCGGGGTCACGCATGAATGCGATTTTCCTCCTTCGGTGAGAAAAAAACCGGTGGTGATGCGCTCGGTGTTTGAGGCGACTCGGATGACCAGCAGGGAAATCGACGACAATGTCATTGCGTGCCTGACTGAGGGGCGGTCTGTGTACCAAATAGATGAGAGTTTGCTGAGATCTCTGTCGCCTGATCTAATCATCACGCAGGAGCTGTGCGAAGTCTGCGCGACTCCACTGCGCGAGGTGGCAAAAACGATTTCCGGTTTATACCCCAAACCCCGGATTCTCTCACTTACTCCGCACAACTTGAAGGAAGTCATCGAGGATGTGGTTAGGGTCGGCCGCGCAACTGGAACTCTGGACAGGGCACAAAAACTGACTTCGGAGCTGAAGCGTAGAGTCGATTTTGTGAGAGAGAAATTTCTGAATATCGGCGATCTTGAGATACCAACGGTATTTTGTCTGGAGTGGCTCGATCCGATCTATTGTTCGGGCCATTGGATGCCCGAACTGGTGGAATACGCTGGTGGAAAGGAAACTCTTGGAAGGCTTGGCGAGCCATCAACGGTCGTGGATTGGAAACAGGTTCGCGAAATAGATCCGGAAGTGATCTTTGTGACCGTGTGCGGATACGATGTTCATAGAACCTTGGAAGAGATTTCTACATTGACGAATCGAGAAGGCTGGAACGAACTCCGGGCTGTCAAAAGCGGGAAAGTCTTCATTCTGGACAGTCCCTCCTACTTCAGTAGATCGGGGCCGAGGCTGGTGGACGGCTTGGAGATTATGGCTTTCCTACTTCATCCTAATCTCTTTCCAAAATACAACCCTCCAAAGTTCTCCGTGTATTCGCTGAGTGTAAGAAACTTTATCTGAAATGATCCGGCAACTAGTTTTCGCTTCCTCGAAATCAGAATAAAGCGGGAGATCGTTGGTGCCACTCAAGAAGCAAATAGAAGCTATACTAGCCTCGGACTATCGGGGACCGAGAGCCGGCTATGGAGAGGTTGATGTCCTGAAAGCAATCTATGCAATCGGCAAATCCACATCAAGTGTGGGACGTCATAAATTAGGGCAGCTGACGGGACTCGGCCAGGGTGAAGTGAGAACGCTGATCTCCAGGTTGAAAGACAACGAATTGATAGTAGTGGACTCCAAGGGAATCACATTTGCAGAAAAGGGGAGGAAGGAATTCGACTCAATGTCGAAATTGATCCCCGACAGCTCCGCGGTGGACGCCTCAGATCTGGATCTTGGAAAATTCACGTGGTTCATTATCGTAAGGGACAGAGCATCGAAGGTCAAAAAAGGACTCGAACAGAGGGATGCTGCAATAAGAGCTGGGGCTGCCGGCGCACTTACAGTCATTTATTCTGGGAATAAATTCAAGATTCCCAGCCCCGAAGTGAAATCTGGCCCCACCGATTCCGAGGCGATGGGACCAGCAGAGCCCTGGACTACAATCAGGAAGGTCTCTCATCCTAAAGACGGCGACGTCGTGATCGTGAGTGGAGCTGATACACGCCATTTGGCTGAAGAGGGAGCCCTAGCTGCTGCCCTTACTATTCTGTGAATAAGTTATACAGGAATGAGATCTGCAAAAAAGAATCCTTCCCTTTCCACAATTTCTCCTCCTGTTACCTGGGTACCCAGTTGCAAGTCCGATTATAGTCATCTGTAAAACCGCTCACCCACATCGAGCCCGTCGTCATCCTCGCTTCGTATGCATCATTGAAAAGTAACAAAACCCATAGAGCGATTTTGCAAGATATTGTCGAGTTTTCAGATCTGATCACAGTAGGTAAACGAAAGAGGGTTCAAAGACATGAGTTACGAGAAGGAGCTCAACTCAAAGCAAAAACAACGTCTTGTCTTGGAGGAATTTCCTAGAGAAAGGGTGTTATTCAACTCACGGAGGGTCCGATTTATGCTCTGATCACCTACTGCCAATAAGCCTATTTTTGAATCGCCTAACCAGTTTGGATAACTTGGGGCTTTGATCCATCCTTTAATTCGATGCTGAATGTCTTTCCAAATGCATCAATGCCTTCAAGTCCGATTGTGGTCTTCTTGTCGTCAAAAATTGGATCCATCTCGATTGTCTTCTTGTTAGGGGAGGGCTTCAGCCCTAGCAGTGTTCTTAGAAATAAGAGCGTAGATCCAGCAGCCCAAGCCTGCGGCGAGGATGAAGTCGGATAGCGAACTGGAAAGTCCGTTTTGTATCTTGGAAAGCCCGTAAAGGTTTCTGGAAAAGTAAATCCAAAGTGCGGTCCAGCATCGAGGGCTGCATCTATAATCATGTTTGCTTCCTTCTTCTTCCCATATTTCGCGAATCCGTTGGCGATAATGCTGTTGTCATGGACCCAGACACATCCTACATGGTAACCGATCGGGCTATAGCCCTTGTCTTTTGTAGACATTGTTCTGATGCCATAACCCGAGAACATTGTCTCGTCGAGCAATTTTTCTACGACTGTATTGACCTTATCTTCCGAGACGATTCCGCTCCAGAAAAGGTGGCCATTGTTTGACGTCATCGAATCCACTTGCTTTTTGTTCTTCTCTAGGGCGATCGCATAGTAACCTTTGTCTTCGATCCAAAATTTTTCGTCGAATATCTTTTTTAGATCGTTCGCTTCATCCAAGAGCTTTTTCGCAAGAGAATTGTCCTTCCATGCTTCTTTTGCGATTTCTGCGATACGAATCTTTGCGTCATAGACATAACCCTGGACTTCGCATGCCGCGATAGGAGGCTCGGCAATCTTTCCATTGGAAAATTGGATTCCATTCCATGAATCTTTCCAGCACTGATTCTCGAGTCCATCTTTGGATTTCGTCTTATATTCAATAAAACCGTCGCCATCCTTGTCTCCATAGTTGTCTATCCAGGACAGTGCGCGGAGAATGTTCTTTTTGTAACGCTCGACGAAGCTAATGTCTTTCGTCCATCGAAAGATTTCAGAGGCGACAATCAAGAATAGCGGTGTTGCATCCATCGTCCCGTAATAGGGAAAACGATTACTCCTTGAAGCGTAGTCCCCAAATCTCAGTTCGTGGATTATCTTGCCCGGTTCCTCGTCCTTGTTGTCATCTATCTTTGTAGCTTGATACTCGGACAACGCTTCGATACCACCGCGAGCGAGATTTGTCCCGAAGAGAATCGTTTGATATGCGGTGATGAGAGTATCCCTTCCAAAGAGCGTCATGAACCACGGGCATCCAGCCGCTGGAAGTTCCCATTTGTGACGAGAAAGCGGATCTGACATACGAAGCGAGACGATGTCGACCAAACTTTGGTAGTAGGAGTGCTTGAGCTCGTCCCAATCAGTCTCGAGCTTTGGGACGCTAATGTTCCATCTGTTTAAGGCATTTTCAATCTTCTCTTCCTGTTTCTGAAAGTACTGATCGGTGTACTTTCCTCTTTTTCTCTCTCGACCAGTAAGCAGAATGGCGACAATTGTTACGTGAAATGTCTTCTTTGGTTTTAGCTTAATGTCAAAGGAAATAGAACCAGAGCTCTGAACTCGGCCACGCTTTGAGAACCAAATGAGAGTTTGAGCCTTGAAGTTTGAAAGTTTGTCAGACCATTTGAAATTGAATGCGTTTTCATGCTTGAGGTAGCTCTTCGAAATCCCCTTTGACCCTTCGGCGCGTCGCATATCTCCGTCTCGATTGGTGAAGGTTTTCTGAACAGAATCAGGTCTTTCCATGAATACCAGCGACTTCACTTCGAAAAGGTCGGCGAAGTCAGCGTCCAACTCAAATGAGAGTGTGAACGTCAAGTCTTCTTCTGTCACGTTTGTAACAAAGAATTCCTCACGAACATCCTGCTGAATGAACCTCCTCCTGTGTATAGTAAGCTGTTCCTTCGGAATAGATTTGGTCATTTTGATGTCCAGTACATCACGCCGCAGCTCAGTATTACTTTGTTCGACAACCGGACAATCTGGGTTTGTCAAATAAAAGGCGGCTGAGTAATGAGTTGTATTATTCGAGGTAAGTGTGGTTAGTGTTCTCCCGTTTATTCTAGAGACGTATCGCGAGAGGAAACGAGTATCATTTCTGAAAATACCATGACCTATTTCGGAGATGTCGCCAGACTTTGAAGTAACCATGAAGCTGTTTCCATTAATAATGTCAATAGTTGGCTTTTCTACGAAATGGGAGACGATTCCTGAAAGACGATCAGGCTGAATTCTATTTAGAACAATTCGTTTTTTTCCATTACGATTGTCTATGCGAGGCTTATTATGTGGTTTTAGCATTCCATAGAGAGATCCTTTGGATGGTAGAGACTCATGTAAATCCAGAATAAGCGAATTGCAACATCATGATGATTCCCTCGGATTATCCGGCTGATCTGCGTCACGCATATTATTTTCTGTACTGACCGCATCGAGAAGCAGTTTAGGACTTTAGAAACTCAAGTCTAATTACAAACATGTATTCTATTAACAAGATCATCCATCACAAGAGCGCCATAATTAAGTTACAATTAGAGAACTGATACAACTACAAAGTGCATTAATTGAAAGACTCTCCGTTTTCTAGTCATGTGGAGATCAATTTTCTCCATGAACGATTATGGGTTTAAGTCCGGAAACAACGGATTTGAACAATGTTTTTCTCAATTCTTAGCTAAGAATTGAGAGAATGGTATTAATTGCTCGGATTAACAGCCAGCCGTGTTCGCTATTTGAGGATCGCAATGGTAGCACCTTTGGAAATACGAGTTCCTCCTGTAGCTTACGGCGGAATCGAACTAGTTGTGAGCATGCTTACTGAAGAGCTTGTTCGTCGTGGCCATGAGGTGACACTATTTGCAAGTGGAGACTCGATAACTCGGGCAAAACTTGTATCAGTCGTCCCAGAATTTTTCAGAAAGTCTGAAAGGATTTCTCCTGCTCTAT
>JAPCJV010000185.1 GCA_027886785.1 Nitrososphaerota archaeon
ACGAGATCCACGGCGTCTTTTGAGGCAGCTCGAAAAGAAGTCAATTTGACTCCGAGAGCTGAAATTAATCCGGGCGCTCCTTCGGATTTATGATCACGGATTTTGTAGTTGCGAGACACGGAGGATTCTTTACTTTTTGAATCATTTCTGACGAGGGGTCTGACTCCAGCGTAAACGAACTCAACTTCGCCTTCCTTTGCCGTTTTGATAAGTATCGCGACGTTTCTCAGGAGATACTCAACATCGTCGCGTTCCGCCTGAGCAGTTGCCGGATCCCGCTCGAAATTGGTATCCGTGGTTCCTACAAGAGAGCGGCCCAGCCAAGGAATTACAAAGATCAGCCTCCCGTCGGACTTTGCATAAAGCACGAGGGCCCTCTCAGTAATCTTAGGAAAAACTATGTGGATTCCCTTGGTTTTTCGAAGATCCTTTTCATCGTTCACCGCAAGTCCCAGAACGTTGTCAGCCCAAGGACCGGCCGCGTTCATTACTACCTTCGATCGAAATGAGTAAGTTTTCTGAGAGAATTGATCTTGGACAATCGCCCCAGTTACAGTTGTGCCCGATCTCGTGATCGCGATAACCTCTGAATGAGTGAAAATCCTTGCCCTGTGTTCTGCAGCGGATAGTGCGTTTTCAATGGAGAGCCTTTCAGCAAACTCCACTTGGCAGTCGTAGAACATTGCGCCTCCCTGCAAACCGTCTTCACTCAAAGCAGGTTCCAGTTCCAATAATTGATCTCGCGACAGCATTTTGTGAGATGGCAGTGACTTGCCCGAGGAAAAGAGGTCGTAAAGAACCATTCCAAACCTTAGTCTAAATTTTTGAATCCATCTCGCATCGTAGTTTGGGATCAAGAAGGGGAGAGGTTTGACCAAGTGGGGAGCAATGCGGAGGAGAGTTTCTCTTTCATGAAGATCTTTGAAAACTAGTCCGAAATCGTATGAATCCAAATACCTCAATCCACCGTGAATCAGCCGGCTAGATTTACTACTAGTTCCAGACGAAAGATCCTCTTTCTCGAATAGAATCACTGAAAGGCCTCGCATGCTGGCATCCCGAGCAATCCCAGTCCCTACAATTCCCCCACCAATAACCAGCAGATCATATTCCGATTTCGCAGCTTCCAAAAAGTCTCGAGTATCGTAGGAGCCGTCCGCCATCGACGAGAAACCGGAAATCTAATCTCAAGAAGACGATTTTATGCTAATCTGAGAAAGCATCAATAATTTTCTGACAGATTGGACACGAATATTATCAAGGCGCTTTAGGGCATTTTAGGGGGCTCTGACGTCGAGGGAATGGGTCAGTGCCGTGCTTGTCTTCATTAACATCAGGTAATATCGCTTAAATAAAACCCCGTAAAGCCATAAGCCACTTGAACTTCGCAAGAAAGGATTTTGGAAAAAACGTTAGAGCAGTATCGCGAGTCGCAGTAGTCGGCATTGTGGTCGTGGTTATCATTGTGGCCGCCATTGGGGGGTTTTATGCCCTGAATTCCAATTCAACGAGCGCATCCACAGCTTCGACCTCTTCCACGAGCTCCATCGCTTCCACCTCAAGTGGGGCATCGAGTGCCAGCAGTTCTAGTTCGCAAGTTGGATCTTCGTCCTCCACCTCATCTTCTTCCTCTGCGTCAAGTTCAGCGTCGAGTTCTAGCTCGAGCAACTCCGTTTCATCTTCTTCTTCGTCGTCTTCCTCAAGCGGCGCTGGGCCGTTTCATCAAACGATGACCATCGACGACGCATTTTGGCCGAGCTATGATCTAAACGTCCTCGTCCCCGCAGTGACTTTTCCCAATTGGATGGAAGATGATGTTTACCAACCTTTGGTTTCCATTGATATCAATGCGGAGTACAACAATCAGGGCTACCATTTTCTGCCGGGTCTCGCTGCCAACTGGACTGTAAGTTCGGACGGGAAGACTTACACTTTCAATTTAAGGCAGGGTGTTACTTTTTCCGACGGCAACCAATTCAACGCGTACCAGGTGTGGACTCAATTCTACAGTTACGCGTTCACCTTCGGAAACACGTCCATTTTCTATTACTACAACATTTTCAACCAGTCAATGGTAAAATTTGGTCCCGCGACTTTTGCGCTGATCAATCAGAGTGGCTTGACGAATCCTTCTCCTGCGTTGTTGAGCATTATGCAAAATCAATCGTGGCCGATCTATGTTACTAGTCCGTACCAGATCGTTTTCCATCTGAGCAGTCCCTTCCTCTGGCTGCTTGGTCTGCTCGATGGTGCACCCGGATGGCTTTTCGACATGCAGTGGGTGGTTAATCATGGTGGGCCGGGCAACTTTGGACAGCCGAACCAGCAGTACTTCTTCCAGCATGCAATTCCAGGGACGGGCCCCTACCAGATCGCCAATTACTCAGAGCAGAACTACATCCGCTTTGTTCAGAACCCTACATACTGGGCGAAGAACTGGACCCAGGCGCAAATAAATGCAAATCCGCTTTTCGATCCGGGGCACGTTGGCTCGGTAATTATTCAGTACAAGCCGGACGATCTAGCACGGTACACGGATCTTTCTAATGGTGCTGCTCAGATCGCTACGATCGAATCCCAGGACTGGAACTTGATCTCCACTAATCCGACCACTTATTCATTTTTCCAGTTTCCGTCGTCTGCGAACATTGTTTACGCGTTGGCGCTTAATACAAGACAGTACCCGATGAATAATACCTACTTTAGACTCGCCATTGCCCATGCGATCGATTACCAGAAAATTAACAGCACAGTGTTTCACGGGCTACTGCACGGATTCTTCGGCCCAGAGACGCCCGGCTTTTCGCAATTCTACAATCTCGGAAATTATTCGCAGTACTCGTACAATGTGACTCTTGCAAAATCTTTGCTGGCTCAATCTGGGATAAAGAATCCTCCGGCCATCACCTGGTCAATGCCCTCCGCCATTTCCTCTGTTCAGTCTGTCGCACAGCTGGTACAATCCGATCTCGGGAGTAACCTGGGATTGACCGTCAACATTGAGGTACAATCGTATCCAGCGTACATTGCGCCCTACAACCAGGGCTTTCCTTACAATGCAGCTCACCCCAATAACACCGCGATGATGACTATCGAAGGAGGTCAGGATTATGGTCAGGTGGACCTCGCAGCTCCGGACAACTGGATTACATTTACAAGTCCGCTTGGATTCGACCTTGCTCTTTGGAACACAACACAGGCGAATCAACTTGTAAATCTTTTCGACTCCACTACAAACATCACCGAAATTCAATCGGTGATGGCTCAGGTACAGCAACAAGTTCATGACCAAGCTCCATACATCTGGCTCGGAACTTTCTCTCTATTAGTTGGAGATGGATCAATTGCCTGGAAGTCGGCCGTGGTAAGCCACATATTCGTAGATCAAGCCTGGAGCGGCGCTAACACTGCGCCTCTCTTCAATACTGTGACGTTCGCTTCCTGAGCTAAGACTTAAACGCAGGAATTTGCAGTCGAGCAAAATATGTCAACCTCTACGCCATCTTCGCCAGCACAGGGAGGAGCGGAGCCCGCTTCAGTAGGAAAGCTCAGGGAAAGATTTGCAGATCAGGCCGTCATTGACTCTTTGAAGGGATTCTCAAAAACCATGATGTTTTCTTTCACCGACTTGAAGGAGGACTATTTGTTTTCGATAAATGATGGGAAGCTCGCAAACGTGGAGAAAAAGACCATTCCGAACGCTAGCATCACCATCACTGTCGCGAACTCTTTGATGGAGTCCATAATGAACAAAACTTCCAACCCGATGACCGCCTACATGACCGGCAAGCTGAAAGTAAAGGGAGCGATGGATGACCTCATGAGACTCCAGAAGCTTATGGGCTAACAGTACAAATTTCTGTATCCGGGATATCGAAAATCCGGATCACAGGCCTTAGAAACTCGGCATAATTTTCTCTTCGAACAGTCTCAAGAATCCTTCCTGATCTGGGCTTAGACTAACTATCTCCACAAGATCAAAGCTCAACCTGTCGAATTTTTCGATTACAGGGACTATTCTTTCGACGTCGGTCGTAGCGAGCATTGCCTCTCCGATAATTTTCTTGTCAATCTTTTCCCCGGCCGCTTTTATTTCTCGGGGGTCAATCAGTTCGTTTTTGAAGACCCCAGGTGTGAGCGTCCCTGCGAATGGGCGGAGAGATTCCACCGCCTCCTCATAATCTTCAGCGTACGACACAATGATTTCGGCTATCTTGATTGGCTTGCTTGACGAATCGAGACCCAATCCGTGCTCTCTTCCTCGGATTTGAATACCTTCTTCAAAAGCAGGGAGCACTGTTTGTCGGATTCTTTCTTCTGGAAGATTCAAAGTGATTAACCCCTCTCCAAGTCTGCCTGCAATTCTAGCGGCTTTAGGACCTAGGGCTGACACATACAGCGGAATTCGTTGGAGCGGCTTTGTGAATAAATTGGCTTCTTTGAGTTGGTAATGCTCGCCCTTGAATGTCACGAATTCCTGATTCCAGAGCATTCTGATTACCTTGATAGATTCCTCGAACATTTCCAGTCTTGTCTTTCCCTTGGGCCAATTATACCCCACAGGGACTTCGTTCAAGGCTTCGCCCGTTCCTACCCCGAGAAAGATTCGACCTTCGTAAGTCGAAGCCAGTGAAGCAAACGCCTGTGCTACGATCGCTGGATTATATCGCAGCATCGGGCAAGTGACAGCAGTTCCAATTCTAGCTTTTTGGGTTCGCTCTGCGGCAGAAGCGATCACAGTCCAAGCGAAGCTCGTCCCTGGAGAAGAACTCCACGGATGAAAGTGGTCAGCATAGAAGATTTCAGTAAAGCCGTGTCTTTCTGCAGCAACAGTTTCTTCTAGTACCTTCTTGGGTGAGAAGAAATCGGTTAACGGATGAAATCCAAATTTCATAGATTGCCTTCAGAAATCCGCTAAGTAGGCTTGGTTTATGTATTTGGCTCTGAAAACTCCAAATCTTGGCCCAAAGCTTTCCTAGAACCAGCGCAGAAGCACTTGAGGCGTGATGCCCTAAGAGACAACACCCCTTCGGCTG
>JAPCJV010000186.1 GCA_027886785.1 Nitrososphaerota archaeon
CCCCGTTCGGTAATTTTCCCTTCAAGGATCATCAGTGCTACCGTAGAGCAGGGGTGAGCTGTAGTCCTCGCCATAGAAGTTGTTTGCGTGATTGCATCAAACTTGTCGATCATCTCATATTGATGAATCCGGGTGGACTTGTCCCCCTTTCTTTTTCTTCCCTCGACATCCACCCGCAGGAGAGTCATGTCCTTGTCGCCCTGATGCATCGCGAGTTTCTTGTCTAACAGGGTGGATAGCAATCCCCTGGGGGAGACGCGGGCGCCTGTGGTTTTCAGGTTGATCGGCCTTTCAGAAAAGAGACCCAGATCCATCAACAGCTGGATCTGTTCCGCGTGTCCCTTCCACCGGATCGTTTTTTCTTCCATCACTTTGACTTTTTTCAAAGTGTCCGGAAGAGTCGAGAGGCCGTCGGTGATGAACGCTTCGAACTTTTGCTCGGGTAATTCACTGAAACTCACTTCCTCGACATCCGACAAAGCTGGGATCGTAATTTTTTTACCCTCTCTAATTACCAGTGCATCTCGAACGTATTCTTCGATCACGCTTTCGATCGAAAACACAACCTTGTAATTCAAGGGCTGCTTTGGAACTTCCGGTATTCCGCCTACCTTTATTCTTACGGAATCAACATCCTCCATTTGATCTGCGGCATACTTCGCCAAAATGTTGGTCAACCCCGGAGCAAGTCCGCACGCGGGAACTATGGTGACCGCTTTTTGTTTCGCTTTAGAATCAATGGAAGAAGATCTATCGTGCCTCCAGGAAAAAATAAGGTCGACGAAACTAATGCCGGCCTCGACAGCTCGCGGCACTATTTCTTCTGCGATTGCGGGGGGCAGTGCACCCACACCCAAGTCGAATTTCGGCAAGATCTTCAAAAGATCGTCTTTCTTGCGTACGACGTCCATTTCGAGAGTACTCAGTTTCTCGCCGAGCTTTACGTTACTCCCGAGCGTTGGATCCATCCCGGAAAGCTTGGACGCCCTCATCTCCAAAGCTCGTAAGCGATCGCTGCTCGAATCGATTACAGTTACTTTCGAGACTGCGCTACTTTCCAAAAGATCGATCGCAATGGAGGACCCCATTAAGCCAGAGCCAAGAACTGCGACCTCTCCTTTTGCCATCTACTTTCGATCTCGATATATTGCGTTGTAAAAAGAGTAAATTCCGTACTAGCTAATAATCTTGAGTTAAAAATTCATTGGTATTTTTCGAAAAAAATTCAACGAGAGAGTGCCAAATCTGTTTTTCGAGAGAATTCTCTAAAGGAATAGCGAAAAATGTAAAGTTCGAAATTCGTTCACTCAAGAGAGTGCAATGTGAAAGGCAAGGACCTTTCCCGTTACGCGTTCATCATTTTCTGACAATGGAAAGTGCAGACTTTGGTTCGTAATTCCAGGATCCTTTTTCTTCGTTGAACAACATGTAGGGAATTACCCCCACAAACTCATTCGCTGAATCGATATTTAGGACGTTCAGCCTTCCGGGGATCTTTGTGAATTTTTCGTTGACGTAACTTAGGACGCCGTTTGCGTATTCCCCTGGGCAAGAAACATACCAACAGTAATAACGTTCTGTCTTCCATACTCTTTGGGTAAATGGAATCGCAAGACCAGCCTGCCGAGCTTCATTGAGTCCCCGCTCGTTTGTGAATTCGTGAATGAAAATCAGGGTTATTTGCTCAGCTGTCGGACCTTTCGGGACGAGCCGAAGATAATAGCCAGAGATTGCTCTTCTTGCGTGGGTCTTGTAGTGATATCTCAAGTTATGCTGGTCGAGGCCGATCGTTTTGGAAAGTTTTGAGAGAGTTCTGGGTACCGATTTTTGAAGTTCCTTCAGAATCAAAATGTCTTTGTAGTCCACTACCGGTGCCTGCTCCTCCTCCCTTGCATCCGGAGTCAAAAGCAGTTCCTTAGATTTTTCCGCATCGTCCCAGTTGAATTTCCAGGATCTGGTTTTGAAGTCGAAAAAATTGGGGTTGAACGAAACGTTGCGGAGCCATTCGAGCTCATCCAGAGAATAGTTTTCGATGACGTTGGAGTTTCTCAAATGCTCTAACTGGTCTCTCAGCTTGTAGTGTTCCCCGAACGGTATTCCAAACATCGCGAAACAGGAATTGTGGGGCAAAACTCGCCCTAGATATGTCAGACCAGCTCCATCCTTCAGAAATTCCTCGACGCCGGGAGTGTACGTTTTTTCCGTAGGAGTAAAGGTGAGCATCCATCTACCCAATCCAATCCTTGGAAGGTTCACAGTAATTCCCACCGAGATGCAATGTTTGGGCAATTCCTCCCAGATCATGTATCTGGCGGTTTCCACTGGAATGTCGATCCACTTAGAAAGTGTACTGACGTTTTCCAATCCATATCTCCGAATTCCTTCAAGGAGGCGGTGGATTGTCTTGTCTTTCAATCGAGAAAATTGTTGAGAAAATAGGCAAACAGGCCTAATCAAGTTATTGTCCTTGAGTAAGACAATTTGTGATTCAGAATAAGCGAAACCCACAAATTATACGTATTCATAAGCCAATGACGAGAAATCCGTTCTAAGAGGATATTATTTCAATTTTGGAACAGCGGTTTCAAAGCCCTTTTGTCACTTGGCCCGGCGAAAATTAGTTGGGGGAATATGTGATTCCTTTTTGTGATATCGCAAATCAAGAAATCATGACTTTTTTCAAAACCTATATCCAAAACGTTCAATATACTTATTCCGGTTGATCTGGCGCGCCGACTGTGAGATCAGTGATTCCTTCTGCCTGAAAAAGACGTTGTAGTCGAAGCAAGCAGAATTGTGGCGCAGGCTGAGACCCGCGGAGTGACTCTTAGGCTGCTTGGTGGGCTTGCGTTTCGTCTGAGGAATCCCAGCAGCGTGCAGGCGAATCTTAGCAGAAAATATATCGACATTGATTTCGTCGGCTTTAGAAAGCAACGAAAAGATATCGAGAAACTTTTCGGCGAATTGGGATATTCTCCGAGAGACCGATTCAACAAACTCAATGGCTACAGTCGGTTGATCTTCAACGATATCGGCAACGATCGGCGCGTCGATATTTTCTTGAATACTTTTGAAATGAGCCACAAGCTGGATTTCTCCGACAGATTACTGGTTGACAAGCTGACGCTTCCCCTCTCGGACTTGCTTCTCACCAAGTTACAAGTGTACGAAATAACTGAAAGGGAGTACCGCGATGTCATCGCTCTGTTCATAGATCATGATCTTTCAGACAAGGACGAGCCAGAGAAAATCAACGCAAAACACATTGCAAAATTGTCATCGCAAGACTGGGGTTTGTATCGCACGATCAAGCTCAACTTGGAACGCATTGAATCGTCGCTTACCACTTATTCGATCTCCCCCGATCAGCAGGCGGTAGTTAAAGGAAAGATGAATGAACTTCGCAAAAAGATCGAGGACGAACCCAAATCTTTCGGGTGGAAGATGAGGGCAAGAGTCGGGGACAAAGTGAAATGGTACGAATTGCCCGAGCAAGATACAGAAGTCGTGGATTCCCGGCCTCTCACGGAAAGACAAGCGGTGGACAAAGACAAGCCAAGCGCAGCGGCCTAAAAGCCTCTCAATTTGCTCTTGATCTGGCAAATTTGACTGGCCTGTTTTAAAATCACGTTCCTTTTCTAGGGGCAAACCGCTTTAAACAAAAAAGACAAGGGGCTCAAGATGGAAGATCCGCGTTTGGAATCAATTGACGAACCGCCAGTCATCGTTGGTAAAGAAAAATTCGCGATGTACGGTCTCGAAGTGGAGATACCAGCTGATTGGAGGGTGGAGTTTAATCCAAAGGGCAACAGGAAAAAGGGAGACGTGGTTTTCCAGACCCCTAAAGGTAACAGGTTCTTTGTTTCATGGGGACCCTTGGAGGAAGCTCAGAAGAGATTCAAGACTCTGGAGGAGCACCGCGACTACGGCATAAAGCGCGTCAAAAAAGGACCGGACGTGAGATCTGTCGATGTAACCGATTTGAGCGAGATTCAGATCGGAGGACACAGGGCGCTGGTGTCGCACGTCGCCGCAAAACTGCAAAGAGGGATGATGTCAAGAGGAGTTTCAAATCGAGATATTTGGTCGGTCCATTTTCACTGCCCCAACTCTTCAAGGTACTATGTCATATACAGCATGCAGCGCGACGCTGAGGAATTCGAAGATATCGGGATCATTTTCAGCGATCTAGCTCGTACGGTTTCGTGCCACCCTTCCGCCAAATTCTAAATCGAAAAAATACTCCGCAGGCCGGATTACATCAAGGTAGTCAGGAGTTCCTTGATCACAACGGTCTCGCCGGATACGACGAGCATTTTCCTGTACAGGTTAATCGCCCGAAGCCTTCCGAACCTTTTTGAGATCTCTCCGAAATTGGTTACCTTGAAGCCTTTTGAAAGAAAGAGATATTTTGACTCGTCTCCATGTTCCGTGGTAAGGCTCGCGAGCACGATGTCGGATTGAAGATCTGAAAAGTAAGAAAGGGAGTAGTCAAGCAGTCTGCTTCCGATTTTCATTCCCCGGTATTTAGAATCCACAGCGATGTAATAGACGTACCCCACTTTGGGGTCCACGAACTTTAGCATGACGACCCCGACATTTTTGTCTCCCAGTTTTGCACCGAAGACTTTATCGATGTCCCTCAGTGTTCTCTTCGAATGCGCAAGATACCACCCTTCAAAACTTGATTCGAGAACCGGATAAAACTCCTCGCGCTCCTCCAGATTCTTAGGTTCAAAGATCTGGAGATCCGAATCAAGCGTCAGAAAAAAACACCTTCAAGGCGTTATCCCGGTAGATCCTTCTTTGATCTCCTTCGTCAATTTGGAGTTTTCTCATCAGCTTGAAGCCTGCGGAAAAAGTCTCTATCGGATAATCCGAACCAAAGAGTACCTTTTCGGCTCCACCTGCGAAATAGATCGCATCGCTGATCTTGCCAGCGAGGGACTCGACGTACCTGTCAGAGTATTTGGCCCCCTCTCCAGCGACGAGTCCGGAAATGTCTGCAA
>JAPCJV010000187.1 GCA_027886785.1 Nitrososphaerota archaeon
GACTATGCCCGAAAAGTGGCTGCTGTTCATTCGAAGAAAGCAATGAAATTTTTTGAAGGCGCGGTCTCTGCCCAAGCAGCGATACGTCCAAAAATCTATGATCAAACCAAGAGTCTTCTGAGTTACCTGAGTACTCGGGACTACTAGACAGAAGTCGTATCTTTGTCGCTGGTGCTGTTCTAAGGAGAATTCGCTGAACATGGCGATGATTTCTGAGGACGAGCAGTTAGCGAAACTAGCAAGAAAGTACGGCTACCTGAATGCAATCGAGCATAATGGAAAAGGGAATCTGAATTCCGTTCTAGGAAAAATTCTTGCGGAAAAACCGGACCTCAAATCGCAGGCCGACGGGGTCAAGACCCTTGCTACCCAAGAACTTCTTGCAATAAATAGACTTTCTCCCGACCAACAGAAAACGCGATTTGAAAACGAGTTTCCGGGGGAACTAGAACGGCAGATCGCAAAAAAGAAAGAACTTTCCAAAGAAGCCTCGGAAAAGAAACAAACTCTCCCGCCGCTGGTCGACGCTGAACAAGGTAAAGTCGTCACTCGATTTCCTCCTGAACCCAATGGGTACATGCACATCGGCCACGCAAAGGCAGCAATTCTCGGATCTGAGTACGCTAAGATGTACAAAGGAAAATTCCTTGTTAGATTCGATGATACCAACCCTGCTGCGGAGAAGAAGGAGTACTACGAAGCTTTTCTCGAGTCTTTCAGCTGGCTAGGTATCGGATATGATTTAGTTCGAAACGCTTCCGATGACATGCTCAAATTTTATGATCTCGCCGGGAAAATGATTTCCTCTTCCAAGGCTTACGTGTGTGATTGTTCCCAAATAGTGATGAGGGAAAAGAGAGCTAGAGGGGAACTCTGCGAACATCGAGCACAGTCTTTATCCACGAATCTCTCGTTGTGGCAGGATATGGTTTCTGGAAAACTAACGACCTCTACTCTCAGATTTGTTGGAGACTTGAACAGCCTAAACACGACGATGAGAGATCCAGTTTTGTTTCGAATTGTTGAAGAACCGCATCCGCTGAAAGGAAACTCCTTTTTTGTTTGGCCAACTTACGATTTTGATGGCCCGGTGGAAGACAGCCTAGATGGAGTTACCCATGCGACGCGTAGCAAGGAGTACGAACTTAGAGATGAGCTGTATTACGCCATTCTCGATGCCCTAGATCTCAGAAAACCTAGAATAATCGAATTCTCTAGATTGCAGCTTCAGGATACGACAGTGTCCAAAAGAAGTTTGAAGAAACTGATTGAGGAGGGTAAAGTAATGGGATGGGACGATCCCAGACTTCCGACAATTGCCGGATTAAAGCGGCGCGGCTTTCTTCCCGAAGCTATAAAGGAATTTGTTCTCAGTATGGGTCTGAGCAAAGTAGAATCGCAGCCCACATGGGATCTCTTGGAGAGTATCAACAGGAAATTAATTGATCCAATAGCTGGAAGATATTTTTTCGTCGAAGATCCGGTAACGGTCGATGTCGAGAATGCTCCAAACATCACTGTAACCATGAGACTACACCCAGATTTTGATTTTGGCACCAAAGCGATTGAGACGAAGGGCAAATTTCTGATTTCAAAAAATGATGCGGCTCGGGTGCACGAGGGCTCGAAATTCAGATTAATCGAGGCATATAATGTCTCGGTGATTTCCAAGGAGGAGACACTCATCCGCGCAAGGTACCTACCGAACGAGTCCACTGAGAAAACAGAGAAATTACAATGGGTGACATCTGAACAAAGTATTCCGTTTGAAGTAATGGTTACTGGTCCACTTTTGATAAATGAACAATACAATCCTGAAAGTTTGCGGCTAGCGAATGGGCGCATAGAGTGGGCGGCAACAAATCTAAAACCGGGACAAATCTTTCAACTTGTCAGATTCGGTTTCTGTCGACTTGACTCGCCCGGTATTGCGATCATGGCCCACAAATGAAACGAATTCGAGTAAAAACAGTGACACATTGCTTCCGGAAGAGCACCAAAACTGGCAAGAGCGTACTGTCGAACGATTCAATTTATTAAAGAGGAAAAAAGAATGGCTTCGGGCGAAAAGTTAGATGAACCCTTTGAAAGTCTTTCTTGTTCATTCATCCTCCTCCCCTGAAGGGTTGATTTAAAGTGGCAAGAGCGTACTTCGTAAAGTTCGATACTCCCAAAGAAATTTCGGACGCGGCCTACGAGGCATTAAGACAGGCGAAGCAGACAGGGAAAATTAGGAAAGGAACAAATGAAACAACGAAGGCAATCGAGCGAGGGGTTGCCAAGCTAGTGATCATTGCGGAAGATGTAGAGCCCCCAGAGGTAGTTGCTCATCTTCCCATTATTTGCGATGAGAGGAGCGTCCCCTACGTGTTCGTCCCGACGAGAGCGAGCATGGGACCAGCTCTTGGAATAGATGTGGGCGCGGCCTCTGCTTGTATAGTCGAGTCTGGAGATGCGCAACCCTTGATTGATCAAGTGGTAAGTGAGATCTCTAAGATCAAAGTTCCAGCCACAGCGTAGATCTATTGTATAGAGAATAGGGATGTAATAGCATGAGTACCCGTGCAGAGGAACGAGTGACCCCGGCTGAAGTCATACAAGTCGTAGGAAGAACCGGTGTTGCTGGCGAAATTACCCAAGTTCGAGTGAAACTTCTCGAAGGGCGGGACAGGGGACGAATTTTGACCAGGAATGTCAAGGGTCCAGTCAGAATGGCGGACGTGTTAATGCTTCGAGAAACCGAGCGGGAAGCAAGAAAAATCAAGTAATGAGAGTTTCTTGGAGAGTGGATTCTTGAAATGTCATACAGTCCTAAGCGATGTTCGTTTTGTGGAAAACCGATTCCCCTCGGTATTGGGGTCATGTACATCCGGAACGACGCGGCTACTTTCTGGTATTGTTCGTCTAAGTGTCGAAAGAATGCTTCAAAGCTGAAAAGAGATCCGAGGAAGCTCAAATGGGCCAGGCAACGCGCTAAGCCCATCACGAAGGCTTCGCGTCCCGTGCAAGTTGCCCCGAATATCGCCAAGGAAAAAGCCTGATCCTCCTTGGATCAAACTCTAGTAGTCTTGAAGCCCGATGCCGTTGAACGCGGGCTTGTAGGGGAGATCATTTCCCGATTTGAAAAAAGAGGTTTCCGGATAAGAAAAATGAGGCTCTTAACGATGGTGCAGGAAATTGCGAATGACTTTTACTCGCCTCACGTCGGGAAACCTTTCTTTAGTGATCTAGAGAGATTCATTACCTCCGGTCCTGTCGTGGGAATCGTACTCCAAGGAAACAACGCGATTAACGTGGTAAGAAACATGATTGGAAAGACCAAGAGCGATGAGGCCCTGAGTGGCACGATCCGAGGGGATTACGCGCTCGGCTACACGGACAATGTGATTCATGCTTCCGATTCCCTCGAGAGCTTTGAGAGGGAGTCCAAGATTCTTTTCCCCTGAGAGCAGGCGTGGCCCGCTCAGGGATTAGAGTTATATTTTTTCACTTCCATGAAAAATTGTTCCGGGTATCAGAGGAGATTAGGTCGAAGTCGGTGAGTATTCCAGATGGAGCAAAAAATGGAAATTCGATCGCCAGTAGTAGTGGTACTCGGCCATGTAGATTCTGGGAAGACCTCTCTTCTGGATAAGATACGTGGTACGGGAGTGCAAGCCCGGGAAGTGGGCGGCATCACCCAACACATCGGAGCAAGCTTTTTTCCGGCGGAGACTCTAAAGGAAATTACCGGTCCTCTCCTTCAAACTATCGGCGGGGGAGAAATCAAGGTTCCAGGCCTGCTGGTCATAGACACCCCTGGACACGAAATTTTCACAAATCTTCGGAATCGAGGCGGATCCGCAGCTGACATTTCGATCCTCGTGGTCGATGTGCAAAAAGGGCTGGAAGTCCAGACATTGGAGAGCCTGGAAATTTTGCGTCAGCGAAAGGTACCCTTTGTGGTTGCCCTAAACAAGGTCGACACGATTGCTGGTTGGAAAAAGGGAACTTCCAAATTCATAACCCAGTCTATCAAAAATCAGCCAAAGTCAGTTATTGATCTCTTGGATGAAAAGATCTACAGAGTTGTTGGCGGCCTTTCCAGGCTCGGAATTAATTCAGAGGCTCTCTACCGAGTCAAAGATTTCCGTAAGGAAATAGCGATAGTTCCCGTAAGCGCCCGAACCGGAGAGGGGATTCCCGAGTTGATAGCGGCCTTGGTGGGGTTGACACAAGTGTACATGCAGAAGCGACTGACCATTTCTTCCAATGCTACGGCCAGAGGAATTGTACTCGAAGTTAAGCAGGAGCCGGGATTGGGTGAAACAGCTAACATTATCCTTCTTGAGGGAAATTTGAGAACCGGAGATCCCGTTGTGGTCGCAAAGAAAGAAGGCGCTGTAGTGACAAAAATTAAGGCGATCTTCATGCCAAAGCCTTTGGACGAAATGAGAGATCCAAGGGACAAGTTTGCTAGCGTTGATAGCATTTCAGCTGCAGCAGGAGTCAAAATAATTACTCCAGAGCTCGAGGGTGTGTTAGCCGGATCCCCCATCGTCAGTCTGGATGAATCTCGAGAAAAAGAAATTAAAGCATCGGTAGAGTCAGAAGTGAAACAGGTCATAATTAATTCCGACGTAAACGGGATTATCTTGAAGGCCGATACCCTCGGCTCTCTTGAGGCGATCGTTCAGATGCTAAAGTCTCGACAGATCCCGATCAAAAGAGCTGATATCGGTCCAGTTTCGAGACGCGATATCGTAGAAGCTTCAGCTGTTAGAAAGAACGACAAATACAAAGGAGTACTTCTTGCATTCAATGTTAAGGTATTGCCCGATGCGGAACAAGAAATCTTGGACACTGGGGTCAGAACTTTTTCCGAGCAGATCATTTACAATCTGATCGATGGATATCTTGCTTGGGTCACGGAAGAAAAAGAAGCGGAACAAAAAACGGGAATGGAAGCCCTAACCCCGTTGGGAAAGTTTCAGTTCTTGAAGGGGTTCTCGTTTCGACGAAAC
>JAPCJV010000188.1 GCA_027886785.1 Nitrososphaerota archaeon
AAACGTAAAGGACCGAAGTTAGGGGGACTAGTACGGTCGCTCCCAAAATTCACGCACTGAAGAAAAAATACTCTCATTTGATTTAAAGGACTTATGAACGCTGGATTCTAGACGGGACGCTGATTCTGGCAATCTAAGGTACGATTTACTAGGAGGAACTAGCTCTCCAATTTTGGCGAACTAAATTCGTACTTTGAGACCACTTTTCCTCGATGTCTTTTCTCTGATTATCAGAACATTTATTCGGATCTCCACTTTCGGTGCATTGAATATTTAGGCGTCATTCAAACTGGGTTTTAAGCCGAAGCGAAACCTTTCCGTAGAATTTGAAAAACGATATCTTGCCACTTTGATTTGAATTAGTAAACTAAGTACAAAGCTTTTCCTAGTAATAGTCCACAGAGAGAATATTTTGTAGGTATATATGACCCTGAAAGAGGCATGAAAACTTGGATAGAAGTTTTTTTGGTAGCCTGGGATCTTGTAATGGGTCTAACATACTGGATCTCATTTTTCACCTTGATCGCGCTCATTTTCATGGGATTTGACAAGCTATCTGCAAAGTTGCAGAAAAGACGAGTTAACGAGGGTTCACTGTGGATCCTCTCGCTGATCGGAGGTTTCCCCGGAATCATCCTGGGTGCGCTACTGTTTCACCACAAATTGAAAAAGAAGAGATTTTGGATACCAGTTGTCTTAGCAATCGGGCTGTGGTCAGTAGTCATACTCTATGAGGCATAAATCGGCAAGATGCTCGTTTAATACAAGAATTTCTCTTGAAAAGTAGGTGCAATCATTTGTCTTGGTTAAACAGAGAAATTTTAGCTAGAATTGTTTGGTAGATAATTTTCTCGTTCTTGTAAATACAAATAATTCTTCAGTTTTCATCGAACATAGAAAACAAATAAACGAAGGTATTCGCAGCGTTCCTCTAACGACGAACACTCCGTCGGTTTCCTGAATAGGCTTCCCGCAGCTGGCGCACCTTGCGTTAAAGTCCCTCAGTTCTTGCACGATTCCAGATGTATAACTGAAATATTAATTTCATGGGAAGCAAGGATTGGTAACAGTTGTACGAAAAAGGAATCCTGCAGAAGTACTGACTTCTGTACTCGCGATATGTATTCATAATTCACAACAGGCTTAAGGCGTGAATACCTTTGTCTCGCTGTTTGCGCCGTTGAGCTTGAAAAGGAGAGTTCCTAGATCTGACTCGTCTCCTAACATTTTTGGCAACTTTTCCCAGTACTTTTTCGTCCTGGGTTCGATCTTTTCTTGCATTATTGTATTGAGCATGATCGATTTGGTTACCACCTCTATTGCCCTTCAGCAAGGATTGAGAGAAGGGAACGTGATGCTACTCGGAATCGCTTCTGCATTGAAATTGAGCTTTTTTCAAGCGATACTCATCACAAAAATAGGATTTATCTTAGGAGCGGGGTCGCTAGTTCTACTCGGGCTAAAATCCAATATTCAAATGACAAAGAAGTTAGTACTCGTATCCATGACGGGCTTCGCCCTCATGCTGTTTTTCGTTTCGTTGAACAATTTGATCTGGATCTTGTACTGATCAGATAATCGCTCCTCTTTGCCTATGATGAGTCTCAAAAAAAGTATGAGAAGCTTTTTTTGCACGAACGATGCGATCTGATTTCGGCTAAACTATAGCCTGCAGATGGACCTGCCCGTACCCCTGGCTGTAATCGTATTCCACGTGATAGAGCTCCGACGGGGGCTTTACTGAATGAATTACCAGAGTTCTATTGAGCTCCTCCAGCTTCAAATGCAAGTCGCACAGGTTGTTGAGCTCATTTCGCAGTGTTGAACCATGCTTCATACTCACGATGGCGAGGTCTTCATTTCGCCTAATCATCTCGGTCAATCCAACCCCCAGCGGATCGATCAACTCCCTTCCGGTAGCACTATGAACTGTGTCCATTCCTATGAAAAATATGCAGGGCCTCCGATTTTCACCTTTGATCATTTCTATTTGGTTCAAGACATTTTCCGCATGCTTTTCGGGATCCTTCTCCAGCTGAAGGAAGCAAGGATCCTTGCCGCCGCACAAATCGTATTGAGCAATGCGCAAACTCCCCCTCAAGAAATCATTTGAAAAAAATGGGAGCAGATTTTCTTTGATGGTTTGCGCGGGGCGGTTTCCCGAGGGAAGAATAAACATCGAAAATCCATTGGAGAGGAAATTCATTTCTGCTGAAACAACAAAGGGGACGTGCCAAGTGGGACCGATTCTATCATCCATTTCGAGTAAAACTGTGCTGCCCTTTCTGTATCCACCATCGAGAAACCGATCCAAATCCGCACTACCAGATGAATACATCGTTTTCGTGTTCGGTTGAGCTGGGAACGGCTTTGTAGAGTATTCTCCTACGAATAGTACTTTTGTCGGATCAAAAATAGTGAATTTTCCATCTTCCAAGGTGTATAGTGAAGTCCTATGCGGGATCCTAGAGCCCCTGAGTTTTTTCCACACGACCTGCCTTACTCTCATTCCACCGATTTCCAGATCCTCCAACTTGATGACGGCGTCTACGAAATAATCGGACGCACTCAAATTCTCCTCTTCGCTAACAAAAACCAATTTTACTTTGTTGGCTTCCGCGATCACCAGAAGAGATTGTTCCGTTTTCATCCTCTCTTTTGGTTCGAGCTTGTTAGCTATCGAATCCCATGAGTCTAATATGATTAATAGCTCTTCTTTGGGGTCGGGACGGCTCATAATGGACATCAAGACGTCTTCAATGGATGCCAAACGATAATCTTCGAACTTGTAATTTTGACGTTTTGGATTTGGATCGCCCACGGAGAGCGATTTGACCAGACCTCGTTCCACCAGTTCTCGGAGTTGCCGGTTTTGTTCGAGCAACATCTCCCCAGAAACACGTGATGAGACGTACACTCCCTTGCCAAACTCCTTCAAGAGCTCGAGCGCTAGCGTCGTTTTTCCGGTTCCGGGTTCTCCTTTGATGAGCAGAGTCCTCACCCTGGTGCTCAAGAGCGATCTCAGGAGGGCTTTCTTCGATCCAGAAATTTCCGATCGCGATTCCCATTCTTTCTCGGCCAAACTCTGCATTCCTTGTTGCTTTGCCTCTTCCATTATTTTCAATCCTTGTTCGTACCATTAAGGAATTCTTTTCTAGCCTTCTTCACCAATGACACAAGATCGTCGGATTCCCTGAAATCTATGTGGTATGTCGAGTTCATCTGTACGGCGAACCGCTTGACCAGGCTGGAAGATCCGGCTCCAAACATCCCCTTCAGCGAATCCGCGAATTCCAGGACGTGGTCTGGGATGCTGTCCCGTTTCATGTGGTATTTTTCCTCAAAGTTCCAGTAGACCACTCGCTTAGTACTCTCCCCAAAATAATCCAGACCTTTGTCTAGTGAGGTGAGCAGGAAAGCACTCCATTCGTCAGTCTGCGATCTTGGAACTGGCAACAATCCGAATTACGACTTGTCTAGAAAATAGATTCTCGCGGGATAACATCCCGGATTTCGTTATAATTCTTGAGAATCTCCGGTCTGTACTGATAATTCCTTATTCTCGTCAAAGGAAAGTTTCCACATGGATTTTGAGATCTGCGCAAGAAAACCGGTATCGAGAAGCGTTATTATTGGTACTCGATCCTCTGTTCGTTGCCTGATTTGGTATGAGTGATGAAGCCGCAGAGACCGATAATGAAATTGAGAAATTTGCGGAAAGTTTGAGAACTCTAGAAGATCATCAACTAACCAGCGAATTATCAAAACTGTACCACTATCTGAAATCTTTGGGTCCTAATGAAGACCAAAAAGTCCTCAATTTAGAAATCGTGAAAAGAAAAATCGGCGCGTTGGAAGAGGAGATCGGACGTAGGAAGAAGGACGGCGCTTGGATCTGGTAGCTTGATTTGATATGGGGGAGCCTGGCAAAAGAATGATCGCTGAAGTAGCTGACGGGAAGGTTCGCTGCGATTGGTCTTACGGCGATCCCCTTCTTCTGGAGTACCACGACAGGGAATGGGGCGTGCCCCTTCGTGACGACAAGCGCTTGTTTGAAATGTTGATTTTAGAGGGAGCCCAGGCAGGGCTGAGCTGGCTCACGGTCCTCAAGAAGCGGGAAAATTATCGAAAGGTGTTTGATCATTTTGATCCTGAAAAAATCTCTCACTACAACGAAAAGAAAGTCGCAGGAATTCTTCAAAACGAGCAGATCATCAGGAACAGGTTGAAGGTTAACGCGACGGTACTAAACGCGAAGAAGTACTTGGAAGTGAAAAAGGAGTTTGGGTCCTTCGACGACTACATTTGGAGTTTCGCGAGAAATAAGAAACCGATGGACAATAACTGGAAGAGTTTAAGACAAATTCCTGCGACCAGCCGCGAATCCGACGCAATGAGCGCAGATTTGAAAAAACGAGGATTCAAATTTGTGGGGTCTACGATCTGCTACGCCTTCATGCAGGCGGTAGGGATGGTAAACGATCACCAAACAATGTGCTTTCGGTACATGGAGATCTTGAAAACTAGGTAAAATCCTGGAGCTTTCCTCTCCACACGCCGGCCGAAAGGACGTATTTCGGATCCCTGCCCTGAAGCTCTTCCTCGACGAGTTCTAGCTCGTCCAGAGTGCGCGTCATGCTCTCTATGTCTTTGGTTTTTTGTTTGATGTCATTTGGCTTCACCTGCTTCATCACCTGCAAAAATTGATTCAGCCACGTAACATCTGAAGCTGCTTTCTCGGAAAGCTTCGCCGTATCCCAGTGCTTTATTCTCTCTTTGTACTCCGCTTCGTTCAGAGTTTTTCTCAAAGTATCCACCTATTGCAATTACCCAGAAATAAAAGGGTAACAATCTGGATTACCGGTTTCTTATCTGGCCTTCAAACTGAAAAGTCGCGATAAACGAT
>JAPCJV010000189.1 GCA_027886785.1 Nitrososphaerota archaeon
GATGACCAGCTGAACTAAGATCGATACACTCTGCGCAAACCTGATGAGATCCACCTTTCGAATGCAACTCATCAAGTGTTGATGGTTCTCCATTGAATCCAGACAAGATCTGATTGTGTTAATTATTCGTTGGTAATCTTGAAGCCACCCGGGGAAATTATTAACTCCGGTACAGGAAATCTGAGTGTTAACTTAAACGGCTAGAGCCAAAGGTTGCGGGGGTCGTAGTTTGTCGGGTCGCCAGTGCAATAATGAAACCCAAATCGTTTCCAAGTACCACGAGGCGACAAAACACTCCGAGTTTAGCGTAAAAATAAGCGGTCACAGATTGGATGTCGCAAACAAACCATCCCCCTTCAAGATCTACCAGGTCGATTTAGCTACAATTCCTTTGCCACGTGATTTTCCTGAACCGAAGGCTCATGCTCTCGAGGCTCTTGTCTCCAGATCAAGCGGTGCTCCGAGGGAGGACATTGATCTCGAGACGGTTGCCGAGCTTCTTTTCTTTTGTGCAGGTCTCACTCGAAAGATGCGCATTGGCGGAGAAGTGTACTACATGCGAGCTGCATCAGCGACCGGCGCGCTCTATCCGATAGAGCTGTATCTAGTTTGCAGGGACTTACCAGGGTTAGACGCAGGAGTGTATCATTTTGCTCCGGGGGATTTCACTCTTACACAACTACGCAGTGGAGATTACATTAGAGAGCTTTCTTCACTTGCGGGCGACAACGAGGATATCCTTTCGGCTCCTCTTACGATCGTTTTTACTTCTCTTGCATGGAGGAATGCGTGGAAATATGAGGCGCGGTCGTATCGTCACTGGTTCTGGGATTCCGGTGTAATAGCTGCCAACCTCCTCGCAACTTGCAATTCTGAAAAGCTGAGTGCCTGCCTCGTTACTGGATTTGTGGACAAGGAAATTGATAGCCTCCTCGGGCTAGAGGTTAGAAAGGAAGCGACGATTGCTCTTCTACCCCTGGGTGGTGGACGTGAGTATTTCCCTCTCACTGATAATCTGCAAATAGGTAGAACACTGTCTAATCTGTACCTCAAGACGAATCCACTTTCGCAGGAAGAACAGAGCTATCCTCTGATTTGGGAAATGAATGAAGCTTCCTCTCTTTCGGAGAGAGAGGAAGTTAGGTCTTGGACCGGTAAACTAGCAGAAATCTGTTCGCGAGACAGAAAATCGAAGGGTAATTCACAAAACGAAATCATACCCCTTCAATTGCAAGAAGACGCTGGACTCCAAGGTTTGCCTTTGTGGGAGACAATCCTTCGTAGGGGCTCTACCCGCAGATTTGCGAGGAGACCAATTCCATTTGCAAAGCTCTCGTGGATTTTACATTCTTCAACGAGAGGCGTCCCACTCACTGATACTTCAATGATCCAGTCTAATGAAATATACTTGATCGCGAACGCTGTTGATGGACTATCTTCAGGATCTTATTATTACGATCACGCTAAAGAATCTCTTGAGCTACTGAAGCTTGGGAACTTTCGAAACGTGTCTGCGTACTTGTGCTTAGAGCAACCTCTTTTCGGCGATGCAAGTGCTGTGCTCTTCACCATGGTTGACTTGCCATTTCTGCTTAGGGCACTCGGAAACCGGGGCTACAGAGTTGCCCAGCTCGAAGCGGGAATAGTCGCAGGCAAGACCTACCTATCTTCGTATTCGTTGAAGCTAGGAGCTTCGGGCTCGACGTTTTACGACGATGCTGTTACAGAATTCTTTTCTCCCCATGCGTCTGCAAATAGCGCAATGATCGCAATTGGAGTAGGGATTCCCGACTACAAAGCTCGGCCGGGTGGAATCTTAGTCGGGAAGGCTCGAAAGACGACAGCGAATGCTTCGACTAAGCTCGTTGTTTAGCGATTAGCTTCTAACATCGTATGTGGGGACGAAGACGCTAAAACTGTACAAGTACTAAATTCGGACGATCTACAAAATCACAGATTCACAATCTGTAAGAATCTCCCTGCCTAAGGGAATTTGCTAGATCGGAAAACTTGGTCGAAAAATCTAGACTTAATTTCCTGCGTGTTTCATATTCAAGAGCTCCGAATCTTCAAATAATTATATCAACTAGATTACCCAATTTGCGTTACCATGAGAGCGGTTAGCTGGATAGCCATTCTAGTTGTGATTTTCCTCGTTTTCGCTCTTTTTGTTCCAGTATTCCCGATGACATCGCAATCTGGCAGGTTTTTCGGAGTAACCTACAGTGTCGATGCTGATGCCTCCCTGACTTTTCTGGCAATGCGCTGCGGTGCATATGTCAACGCCCACGAATCGTTAACTGGAGGAGGTTTTCAGATAACCCACCCCATTTCTGGCGGTTATAATTTCAGTTGTAACTTTTCCACTTCAAATCAAAGTTCGATTGTGAGAATGCGTTAGGGCCACTTGAATCAATCATAGCTACTTGTCGACCCTCAATTTTGGAATCAATTTTCTTCAATGCCTCTAGAGATTCTTGAGCTCTTTTTCCAGATGCCATCAAATCAAGCCCGACCGGTCCATAACTAATCTCGGTAAGCGCTTGAGTGGCAACAGCGCCGACGCCGGCCCTTGCCCAGGGAACCTTCGATCCCACGGAGAAGGCGTGAGATTGAACTGCGACGCCTAACTGCCCCGTTTTCAAATCCCTAGCAACTATAGAATAGATCATGGTTTCGATCGATCTTCGAGAGCGGAAAGTATTCAGTTCTCAATTATTGCTTGCTTGTTTTGATTCGCATCCGGTCAAAGCTCTTGTGCAATTAACAGAGCCGATTTGGAATGGGACTCCGAGTACACCGGAGGTGTTGCTTTGCGAAAGCGTTATTTAATATCAGAGTGTTCCAAACGAACCGAAAGTTTTGATGTCAAAGTTCCAACGATCTCTTTTTTCCAAGAAAATTCGCGTTGTTGTGACCGCCACTTTCGTCTTGCTACTTGTTCTTCCGTCGTTCTTGGGATCCCCTGTAATGAGGACCGCGGCTGGAGTATCGGGCGTGACCACTCTTTGCTCCTCGCTCCCGAACGGTGTAAAGCCGGGAGGGATTTATCCTGCACGTAGCGGGGCGTTTGTCGAGGGTTATGATACAGGTAACATATACTTCTGCAGTGGCGGAACTTCTAAGAAAATCGCGACGCCTCCCCTCGGAGGGTCAAGCCCGGGATACTTTGGGATGGGGGCGATCAAAACAAGTTCCAACGGGCTGGTACTCGTTCTGGTTTCAGGCTTTCTTCAGGGGCTATGGTTATGCAAGCACGCGACGACCTCCGGCTGGGGGTCGAAGAGCGCTTTCATTAAATTGCCTGCTGCATTCTGCTCTTCTCAGCCACAGACCTTCTGCGATCCTCTTGGAACCGCGCTGGACAAATCGCTCAACCTCTACTATGTTGACGCCCTAAACGGGGAACTGGTTGAGTGTACTGCTTCGAGCGGTTATCAGTCCTGCACCGTTTTACCTGGAAGTTCGGCGCTAGCGGGTCACACTCCATATGGGTTGTTCATTCTAGGCTCGGAATTTTACGTAGTTGACGGGTCATGTGCAGGATACATATGGGCTGGGACTAGCTCAAGTCTAGGAATAATAGCTTCGCTCGGCGATTTGCTGGATGGCATAACCGTGAGCAACAAGAACCCGTCACACAGTCCCCATATCTATGTGGCCGTGAGCGGAAGCTGCACGAGTACTGCAGCCCACATCTTAGACTTCAATGACATGAAATCGTTGCCAACTCCCTTGACGAGTTCGGGCGACTTGAGGGGGCTCGACACCTCCTTGCAATTTACTTCCTCAGTTTCAGGTGGCGCATACCAGACAACGGACACCGCCTAAATAGAACCTCCTTGTTCGCAGTTCTACTTCCAGGGTCTGCTTTCTAGAGTGGGTGAGCCTCGCAAGGTGCAGCAGCTCTTTATCGGTGAACGCCCGGATGTCCTTACGGCTCAGGAGCTTCTCTTCGAAGATTTCAAGTATCTAGCAGGGGCACACGAGATTCGTGGAAAGTACGACTGGCGAAATGGGCGACTGATTAAAGTTGAAACTATTCATCATGTCCGAGGCTTGCGCATCCCTCTGAGTCAGGGAGGAAATCCCCCAGTTGTCCTCTACAAGTTTTAGAAAGGACGCAAATTCATATTGCGTGTGATCAATGTAACCCGGTTTGGAATAAGCTGAGATAACGATGGATGGCACTCTGAAGCCTAGGCCGTACGCGTCTATTTGGGGAGGAGCGACGTGATCGTAGTATCCACCATAATCATCCTCGGTAATGACGATCGCGGTGTTTGCCCAGTAAGGACTATTCATTACCGCGTTGACCAAAGAGGTCACATAATCCATACCGCAATCGATGCGCGCCGGGGGATGTTCAGATGCTGAATGCACGAACGTGGAACTGGTGCAGACCGAAGGCACACCGCTGGGAAACCAATTTCCTGGCGTAATCCAAGATACAGCGGGCAAGTTGTTGGAGCTGACATCGGTCAGAAATTGCGAGGCTGCGACCACATGCGCGGTCTGTACGCTTGGATTAGTCTGAAAATAAGTGAAAGCCGGCAGTACGTTCCAGATCGTGGCTTGCGACGGATTGGGTTCGCCCGTGTACCACTTCCAGCTAATGCCAGCGTTCCCGAGCATTTGAGCCATAGTCGCCCAGCTGAAAGAGCATTGAGTGTATTGGCAATTCGGCTGGTTCAAAGAGGGTGCGCTATTTCCCGCGCCCGGATTCTCCCTCTGGTTGGGACTCTGTCCGCTCGCGATCATTAGATGATTGGGCCCGGACGGCCCCATCAGGGACGAAAAGAAATTGTCGTCAAGTACGAAATTTTTCGCGTACGTCCAGTAGTTTGGAATCTCGTGGTTGTCATAGTAGCCCATGGTTTGAATGTTATGTTCCGCTGA
>JAPCJV010000019.1 GCA_027886785.1 Nitrososphaerota archaeon
CTGAGCAGTCGAGAAAGGTATTGTCCATTAGCTCTGCCGTCGCAATTGGAATACTCGCTGTGCTGGATAATTCCAATCAGTAGCGACCTCTAAAGGTACAAGCTCATTTCTCCCCTTTGCTAAATGCGATCGTTGAAACAGCCAGGCTCTCGAGGAGAATCCGCGAGAGAGACTAAGAATCACTTTTCGTCAGGCAAAAAAATTGCTATAGTTCATTCCACCGAAGGGATCGGGCCTTGAGCTGCATATCATCTTCAAACTATCACTGAATTTGAACCTCCGATGAACTTTTATCGGGGAAGTATGAAAATCATACTCCGTGTTAAATTGTCCGAACCTGAGATCGCCGTGGTAGGAACAAAGGGCCAGATTGTTATCCCGCAACGCCTGAGAACCAAGTTGAACATCAAGCCAAATCACAGGATCGCCATCTACAGGAGGGGGGACAAATTGATACTAACAAAACTAGACGTTCCGTCTCTGGATGACAAGCTGAGTGCCATATTTGCTCAAGTCGATGAACAGTACAGGGGAAAGAAGAGACCCACAGAAAAGGAGATACTAAAAGAGATTCAGGCTTTCAGGAGAGAGGTACGTACAGCCAAGGTTCGCTGAATGCCAAGGGTTGTACTGGATACTAATGTGCTCATCTCGGCGATCGTCGGTCACGGTACTCCACGGCGCCTAGTATTAGAATTGCTCAAGCACCAAGTAGTGATAACTTCGAGGGAACTACTTGCCGAACTACTTGACGTGGTAGCTAGAGAAAAGTTCCGGGATATAGAGAAAAATCAAATAAATTCGTTTGTGGCAATTGTCGCAAGCAAGTCTTTGATTGTGAAGTTAAAGGGACAGCCGGATATTGTCAAAGATGACCCTGACGACAACGTGGTCCTCGCTTCAGCCAAGGAAGGGAAGGCGGATTATATCGTATCTGGAGACCAACATCTACTGGATTTAAAACAGTTCAGAGGAATCAAGATTCTTTCAGTCAAAGAAATGCTCGAGGTCATTAGATTCTTTGAAGATAAGTGACGTCCTCCTACGAATGAATTCGCAGGCTTCCCGCTTCCTCACCAATGCTTGCTATCCTCCTTAGAGATGGTAGAGGCAAATGCTCAGCGGGTGACAACCCTCCGTCCGAGGGCGGGCTTCTTTTCTGGATGCCAAGCCTCCTAATCAGTTTTGCAGAATTGAGATCCCTTGATAGTTTGACCCCGCACTTTGGACATTCATGATTTCTATCGGAGATATTCTAACCTCTCGTTTGACCGCTTCCTAGGATGAAATATTTTGTTGTTGTCAGATGCTGAACGCTCATCGGTCCCCGAGCATGAATTTTCTGCGTGCTAATTCCTATTTCCGCTCCCAGCCCGAATTGGTTGCCGTCCGTGAAGCGGGTAGACGCGTTCCAATAGACTGCCGCGGAATCTACCTGTTTGATGAAACGTTGGGCTTTCTCGAAATTCGAAGTTAGGATGGCTTCTGAGTTCCTTGATCCGTATTTGTTTATGTGGGCGATGGCCTCATCCATGCCGCTCACCACTCTTACGCCTATGATCAAATCCAAGTATTCAGTGTACCAGTCTTCCTCTGTGGCGAGCTTCACTTCTCCTGGAACGAATCTGGCGGTTTCCGCGTCTGCCCTAACTTCTACACCTTCAGCCCTCAGGGCGCGGATAGCAAGCGGAAGAAATCGTTTCGCTATGCCAGCGTGGACAAGGAGTTTTTCCGCAGCATTGCACGTTCCCGGTCTCTGGCACTTTGCATTGATTATGATTCGAATCGCCGTGTCGACCTCCGCATCTTCTTCAACGTAGATGTGACAATTTCCTGTCCCAGTCTCGATCACCGGAACTGAAGCTTTCTCCACCACGGTTTTTATCAGATCAGCCCCTCCTCTTGGGATCAAGACATCCACGTACTCTCTCATTTGCATGAGCTCTTCGGCGACACTTCTTTCAGTTGAGCTAACAGCCAGTATGGAATCGCTTGGCACTCCCCCATTGCCGAGAGCTTCTTTGAGCACTTCGACTATTGCCAAGTTCGAATTTATAGCATCTGATCCACCCCTGAGAATAACTGCGTTGCCCGATTTCAGACAGATACCGGCGGCATCCGAGGTGACATCTGGACGAGACTCGTAGATGACCCCGACCACACCGAGCGGGACGCGCAGTTGTCCTATCACGAGGCCGTTGGGCCTCGTCCATGTGCTCAATATAGTACCGATTGGATCGGGCAATGCGGCAACTTCCCTCAAGCACTTTGCCATGCTCTTGATCTTGCGCTCATCTAAGACCAATCTGTCCAGAAGAGCAAGTTTCAATCCTTTTGATTTTGCACTTTCGACATCCTTTCGATTGGCAGCAAGTATTCTTTCCGAATTATTTTCGAGAGCGATCGCCATCTTCTGAAGCGCTCCGTTTTTCTTTTCTGTCGGAAGTTGGGCCAGCTCAAGTGAGGCAGCCTTCGCTCTCTTCCCAATGTCGATCAGCAAAGTTCCTCTGCTTCCCTTCCCTTAACCGTCAAAAGGATCTTTTTTCGTAAAACGATTTCTTTTGATCTAGCGTTGCCTAGGCGTTTCCTGATCTCTGACACTTGCAAACCCTTCAACGTGTTTATCTCGTCGCTGTTGTAGTTAGGATTGCCTTTCGCGAATTCCGAATTGTCGGGACCCATAATGGAAACGACGTCCCCGACCCTGAAATGGCCCTCAACCTTAGTAATTCCCACTGCAAGAAGACTTGATCCTTCCAAAATGGCTCTCTTAGCACCTTCATTCACCCAGATCTGCCCCTTTACCGAAGCGCCGAAGGCTAACCACGTTTTTACGGCAGGCATTCTACCACGCGCTCTAAAGTAGGTTCCAACGCCCTCTTTCCCAGCGAGAATATCGAGTATCACGTTTTCCCTTCGGCTGTTGGCGATCACCACAGGAATACCCCCTTTCGTCGCAATTTCCGCCGCTTTTATTTTGCTTTGCATCCCCCCCTTGCCAACTGAGCTTTTTCCGTCGATCGATGCATTCTTGAGTCCCGAAGTTATATCGTCAACGTTTTTGATCATGACCGCTTCTGGGTTCCGTGGGTTCATAGTGTACAAACCATCGACATCGGACAGTATTATGAGAATGTCTGCCCTAATTGCATTGGCTACAAGAGCAGAAAGGATGTCGTTGTCGCTAAAGTTCACCTTGAATCCTTCACTGACAGACTTCAGCTCATCAACTGAGGTCACGTCGTTCTCGTTCACCACCGGCACCAAGCCCATTTTCAGGAGCATTTTCAAAACGTTGCAGGTGTGCAGATAGGATCCTCTGTTGGACAGGTCCTCTGCTGTGAGCAAGATCTGCGCGACTTTGACTCCATGTGGCTTGAACAGCTCGCGGTATTTTGCCATCAAAACGCTTTGACCGGTCGCTGCCGAGACCTGCCGAAAGACGATATCGTGGTTTGGTTTTCGAGCGAGGCCTAGTTCGGCGATTCCAGCTGCCACCGCGCCAGATGTCACGAGGACTACTTTGTAACTTCTCTTTAGGGCACCTGCTATTTGATCAGCTAGTCTGCGCATTTCCTCTTCATCTAGTTTCCCCTCTTTAGTGGAAAGAGAGCTCGTTCCGACTTTCACCACAGCCAAACCTGAAGTCATGATTGATTCTTCACGCTCTCATTCAGATGTCTTTCGAGATTCCAGCTTGCGGTTCGCCGAGCTAAAAAGTTGTTTCCTCTATGATCTCGGCTGTCACGCTGAAAATGATGATGGCAAAAACCCGACTCGTTCAAAATCTCGGACTTTCGTTTTTTTGGGAGCGTTTTCTAATCATAGAGCGATTGCAAAGTTTCAATTGAAATCTTACAAGAAGTACTGAAACAAATACGAAAGACCTAAGGGCCATCGCAAGTGGGGGGAGAAATTGGCTAGCTAGTTTTCTACAATAGCTTAGACAAGGATCGCGAGGTCTTTGTCATCCATCGGTGACTCGGAAAGAGGCCTCAACCATTTCCTACAGATTGGTAGTAATTCCCTATTAGTACGAGTGTCTAGTAAGTTTCGGGATGGAATAAAATCATGGCGTCCGCGACTGTTACTAGGCATTCTCAGGTTACAATACCAAAGGAAATACGCGAGGCGGTAGGAATAATCGAAGGCGATAAAGTGAAGATGAAGGTAGTTGACGGGAAAAAGATAATGATCGAGAAGGCAGACGAAGACGTGTGGAAAGAATGTACCGATTTTTTGCCTGAAGACTTTGAAAAGTTGATGGCGTCTCTCCGGGCCGACTCGAGGAATAGATTCAAGCGTCTTGGGCTAGTTCCTTAATTTGAGTAACAAAAGGAAGACAGAAATAAGAAAAGTCCTAGTCGATACCTCAATAATAGTCGACGTGGATAGAGGAAAGGAAAATGTAATAGATCTCTGTAAACAATTAACGCGCACAAATAACGCGCTGATCAGTACGGTAAGCGTTTCGGAAGTATTGACAGGATCGTATCTACGGAAAGATTACAGCAGGGCCGTAGAGAAAGCAGAAAAAGTGCTCGGTCAATTTACCTGGGTCCCGCTCAATGACGAGATCGCAAAATTGACTGCGCAGCTTAACGCATACTTGATCAAAGGGACTGCCTATTGAATACCAAGATGTTGCCATCGCCGCCACTTCTCTGGCGGAGCGTTGCGATGTGCTTATGACGGAAAACAAGAATCGTTTTGCGAGAATTCCTAAGCTAAAAGGCAAGGTAATGACTCCCCAAGACCTCTTAGAGAAATATCCTATTTAGACGTGAGATCGATCTCAAAATAAAAACGACGATTATAGTTTTCAACTTGACCGCTGAAGTTTTCGTAAACCCCGTACAAACAAAACTCGACGCTGCATATTACGAATGAGCTATCGTTATCACCTATATCATCCGGGTAAACGCCTACGTCATACGGAGTCGAGCCGGTGATGCCTTGGAGAAAGGGAGGATTCTATGACCGAAATGTAATTTTTTGCCTATGCCATAGAAAATTTGCTACCAAATATGACTTGGTACCTAGTTTTTTTGTCAAAATGGACCTAATAGAATAGGCGACAGGGGCCCTTTGGAGGAGAGCGACGTCAAGAGATCAGCGACATCGACGACAGACTCCATATGTGTTGGGTTGTCGTTCATTTTCAAGTGGTTGCTGATCATTCAGGTGTAGGAACAACCGTTTGCCTCGTCATACACGGCGGATGCGAACACAAATATGAGATCCAGTATTCTATTGCTCAACATCGCTTCGAGTACATTTAGAGTCTCTACCAGATTATTGTCCAGGTCAGTCCTACGATCTTTCAGGCTAGCCTCATCAAAGCACGAGCCGCCATGTGAAAGACCGCGTCGCATCCTTTAGAAATTGCTTTGACGGATTCGAGATCGCGGATGTCGCCTTCAATAATTTTCAGATCCTAACTATTTTTTGATGTGTGCATGCCTAGTTTTCGAAAGCTTTTCCTAGGGCTAGAATCACCACGAATATTGTCGAATGCGATTCATTGCCCTAGTCGGTGTGATCATTGCTTCTTTAGTTGCCGGGTCCGTTGTCACCTACATCCTCCTGCGTGGCTCTAGTCCTGAAATAGTCTCCACCACGGAAACTTCTTTTGCCTCAAACTTCACTTTCAGCGAAACAAGCGCGCTGGCCTATTTCAAGAACTTGAACACAACGACAGGTCTTTTGAGAGACTATCATAACGATGTTCAAATTTTTCTCGCCGACGATCAAGCCCTGGACTACAACGCCCTAAAAGATTTGTATGCGTCCACGCGAGATCCGAGTGCTCTCGGGCTTGCAAACCAAATCAACTCTTCGATCTCCCAAAATTACGACGGGATGTACAAATACTGGAACCCAGTGTTCACCCTTTTCGGGCACTATCCCTCCGATAGCGTGTGGAACGTTACCACGGGCTACAATCGAGTATTTGGAAATGACAGCGGTTACTTGATCGAAGCCACGATCTTTCCCACGAACCAGTCTCATCCGATGGAACTCAAACAATATGCCGACGTCGCAGTATACTACATCATCTGGAACATCCTTGTTGCGAACACCACCGGACCGAGCGGACCCAACTTGTTCAATGCGGTGGGCGCCTTCAACGCTCTCCAAACCGAGTGCATAAACTACGGCTGCCAGGATGCGGGATACTTCTCGCCCGGCGTTCCTTCTAACGTGGTATATTCTTCGTATAAGATCGCGCTAGATCTGATTGCTTACAAGGAACTGCAGGCAACGAGCCTCTTCAAGGACATAAACAATGCGTACACAAACGAAACGATCAATCACCTCCTCTACGTCGCAGGTCAACTGCAGGCGCCGGACGGCGGAGTCTACACCAGTTACAACGCTTACGGACAAAACATTGTCCCGTTCGGTTTGGGTTCATACTCGGCAGAAAACGGGGAGACCACCGCGCTATTTGAACTCGCATTCCATCTATGGAGTACAGGGCATCTGACATGAGACTCGTTCCTGTCATTTTCTAGTCTTGTTTTGAGACTTGCCACGGAAATGTCTCTGACAGAGATCATTAGAAATAGCTCAGAGCGGGGGATCGCAAGCGGAAGGAAACCAATAGGATGCCCAGCGAGAGTGTGCCCGGGGAAAATTCTTAAGAGTGGGGAAAAGTACCTAGAATGGGGAAATGCAATGGCACAGGTATCAAAAGTCGACGACCGAGGCAGAATCAAGTTATCAAAAGAATTAGCCGCGCCAGGAAGCTCAGTAGTGATTATTGACGCGCAGACATATTTTCTGGGCATACCTATCGGATCTAATCCGCTGCGAGAGTCTGGTTCATGGATGAAGACGAAGGAATCCGTAAAGAGGTTGAAGATGATTGCAGAAAACGAAGCAATCAACGATGCGAAAGCTAGAGCCGTGCGCCATAAACAACAGTAACTTGAGAAGTGTCGATCTTTAATTGCTTCTCGAAAGTGATATTCTATTTGCGCACATAAAAAACTCAGACTGGCTAAAGAAAACTGCGGATGAATTGCTCTCACACGTGGAGAAGGGCAGTTTTGGAACGGTATACGCGAGTCGTGAAACCCTCCACGAGATGTACTATCTTTCTGCCAAAACAGGATGGACTTCAGGGGAAGCTCTTTCCAAAATTGGTTCGCTGACCCAAATCAAAAATTTGTCGTGGCCCCCAACCACAACGGATGTAGATCTTTTGGCACTCTCTTTGCTTGCAACTTATGACATTTCATCTGTCTTTGATGCCTATCATGCGGCTTCCTGTTTGCTTTATGATCCGGATCATTTGATTGTTTCAACAGATGAGGTCTACGATAAGATAAAGCATCTCACCAGAATGGATCCCAAAGCAGCGGTTGAGAAAGCGGGAAGGCATAGAACCGGTACTCCGACTTGATGATCACAAGCGATACTCTGACTCGAATGATCGGAATGAACGCCATCTACATAGCTGCAACAGCGATCGTACACAAATCAACTGTAATCACAAGGAACACTTCGGACTTTAAGCAAGTTCAGGGATTGTCTGTTGAAGAGTACTGAGACTAGCGACGGAAATAGGCCAGGATATGGTGTTGCCCTGATGGTTGTGAAAGTACCAACCACGGGCAACTCTATGCGAATTTGACCATACCAGATCTCTCATGTCCGAAGCAGTAATCTGGGGATAGGCAAAGAACAACGCGACGAACGGCTTTCCACACAGAATTATGATGTATGATTCTATTTTCCTAGCTTGCGCTGAAATTGAGGGTCTGGTTCTCGTCTTATGCGCGTGAAGTACGAACTGGCTTTGGTGATAACGTTCTGGACCTGAACTCTATCATTGCAATCTTGTCGTGATGTTTCAGGATCAACGATCAAAATCGGGAGGTTGTCTCCAACTTCGCAATACTTTTTATCTGCAAGTTATACATGTTTAGACAATGATGAGCAAGTCGAAGCTCAGACGTTGGGGTAACTCATTCGGTGTCTTGCTACCTAAGGCCCTCGTAGAAAGGGAAGGGCTCAAGGAAGGAGAAGTAGTGGAGGTGTCTGTCCGAAAGATCGCGGATGTTCGGGCTCTTCGGGGCAAATTTCCATTCAAGGATCTTCAACGCGAAAAAGATGAAATGAGACGTGGCTGGGATTGACCGGTTTTGCCCAGGTTTTTCTATGACAGTTATGCGGTTCTGGCATATCTGAGCGATCGCCCTAAGTACAGATCTTACTTCGAAGAAAATGACGGGCTACTGACAAAGCTCAATTTGATGGAAATTTACTATCGCACCTTTGAGGTTCATGGTTCCGGCGCCGCCTCCCGCGTAATTACCGTGTTCTCGCGATATTTGATCGACTTTGACATCAGTGATATACGAGCCTCCATGAGAATCCGATTACGACTAAAGAAGAAAGGCCTGGACGTGTCTTATGCGGATGCTCTCGGGTATTATATCGCGTCCAAATCCAAGATCAAGTTTCTAACTGGTGATAGATGGTTCAAAGGACTGAAAGGAGTCGAATTCGTTCCGTAGCGAATGCATCTCAGCGGCGGAAATCACCGGAGTGTCACGGGCTCCTTGGGCTCGATCAAAGTGACCAGCGCGCATAAACTCGTGTTCGCGGCCACCTTTTCCGGTGTAGCTGGGACCTACCGTATAACGGGGAAACAAATGCCCGTGAGTTTCCACCTGCAAGAAATAGAAATCAGTATGACAGGCTATCAGCGATGCTTTTCATACTCGTTGATTTATTATGCCATTTCAGGCACGATCGCGCGACGGTGCATAATTTCGTACCGTTCAGCTTGAAACGAGCTCTGTTTCCTATGTATTCCTTGATACTCTTCAGGCGTAGGTACAATCGTTGCTTCGCCATACACGGCGGATGAGTGGGTGCAAATACGAGATCCGGTATTCCATTGCTCAGCATCGCTTACAGTACATTTAGAGTCCCTACCAGATTATAGTCCAGGTCAGCCCTACGATCTTTCAGGCTAGCCCTCATCAAAGCATGAGCCGCCATGTGAAAGACCACATTGCACTCTCTAGAAGCTACTATTTCACTTCTACAATCGGTCATTGGGCAAATTCATATATGATTACCCATTCTGATAATAAATGGGTATGCAGGCGACTTATCATAGTAAGAAGATCTACGTCCCGGACGAGATCGCTAAAAAACTGAGTCTAAAAGACGGAGACAAGGTGGAATATTTTATTCGCGGTGAAGATATGGTCGAACTAAAGATCAACAGGAGAAAGTCGAGCAAAGAGCTCCTGCTGAAGGAAATAAAAAACGCGCGCCCCCTGGGCATTAGGTCTAAACTGCATAGGAAAGAGATTTATGAAGACATTGATTGACACCAACATCATCGCGTACGCGCATGACGTTAACTCTCCAAACCATCAGGTTGCTGCAGCTCTCCTGGAAAAAGCGCTCGGCCAGAAGTTCGAAGCTGTGATCTCTATCCAAAACATCAGCGAACTATACAGCGTCCTGACCAACAGCAGGAAACTCAAAAATCCTCTTTCGCCCCAGGAGGCATCTCGCATCTGCAAGCTCTACTTGTCGTCTGCGGAGATCCCAAAGATCGCTCCGAATGAAAGGGCGATTCTGCGTGCACTCGAACTTGCTTCCGAGCTGAATCGGAAGGGTGGTGATTTTTTCGACTGCGTTCTCGCTGCAACCATGGAGTCTGAAGATGTGAAAAAGATCCTGACCAAGAACGTCTCGGATTTCAAGGAGTTCAAATTCGTAAGTGCAGCATCTCCCATAACGGAGCATGAAAGTAGGGATTCCATCGCCAAGGGGCGGGACACGCACAAGGAAGCGTATCGTTGACCAAAAAGAATACCCGCCGAGTCAAGATCACTTTAAGGTAAAGATACCGGCTCTCCAAGCGCGCGCTATGGGAGCAAAAAGTCGAGCGCCTAGGGATAATCGGCCACGGCGTTAGAAGCAAAAAAGTACAAGTTTCCGGAAAACCCCTCAGTGAGGAGTGTCGCTGAAGGGAGAGGTGTCTCCAATCTGACGACAATTACGCCTGCCTCTGACAGCACGCGCCTGCAAATTGCATTCGTCTAGGCGTGCGTACGCCCTATGCTATCACCCTGTCGCCTTGCGGTCTTATGCCCAGATTTATGTGGAGGCAGCTGGCAGACGCGCACCCCCGCAATCAGGGCTGCCCCGAGGGCCGATCATTGGAAAGGGAGTGCACTCGCGATGAGTCAATGTTTAAGGGACTTTTTGGAGCGCCTAATTTGTCTGTGACTCATTCTGTCAAAACCGGCTCCTTCCGCACCCCACTCCTTGATACTCCCTCTCCTCGTCCTCGCGCAGTTCATTATCGTCCTCGATTTTTCCATAGTGCAAATCGCCCTCCCCACCATGCGCACGGAGCTGGGGATTTCCCTCACCGACAGCCAATGGATCGTGAGCGCCTACGGTCTGACCTTCGCGGGCTTTCTCCTCCTGAGCGGTCGCGCCTCCGACCTCTACGGCCGGCGGAAGCTCTTCGCCCTTGGACTTGTTCTATTTGCCCTCACTTCGCTCGTGGGAGGCTTCGCCCCCTCTGAGTCCGTGCTCATTGGCGCCCGGGCCCTTCAAGGGATAGGGGCAGCAATTGCCTCCGCCACCGGGCTTTCACTCCTTGTAGTTACGTTTCCGGAGGGGCCCACTAGGAATCGCGCACTCAGTATTTTCGTGGCCGTCTCCTCCGCCGCCTTCGCCGCAGGCGTGATCCTCGGGGGTGTGCTCACCGCAACCCTAGGCTGGAGATACATCTTCTTTGTGAACGTCCCCATAGGGCTCGTTGCTTCCCTTCTCGCCGTGCGCTTTCTTACAGAGAGTCGTGGAAATTTACCCCACAAACACCTCGACCTTCCTGGAGCTCTGTCTGTCACGGGAGGGTTGTCGATCCTTGTGTACGCTCTGACCAAAGCGGCATCCGACGGGCTGCTCTCCCTGCAAACTCTGGTTCCCCTCGCTCTCGCAGTCGTGGTCCTCTCCAGTTTTCTTGTGATTGAACACAAGTCCAAAGAACCGCTCCTGCCGCTTTCGTTCCTGCGACGCGGCGGAATCTTTAGCGCAAACGTGCTCGCCATCCTCACTACCGCCGCCTTTAGCACGATGGTCTTTCTACTTACGATCTACCTCCAACAAATTCAAGGATACTCCGCCCTCTCCGCTGGGTTAGCCTTCTTGCCTACGACGCTCTTCGTATCCGTCGGAGGATACCTCTCAGCGAAACTTGTAACGCGCCTAGGTCCCAAGCCCGTCCTACTCGTCGGCATGGCTTTACAAGCCCTGGGCTTTTTGCTCCTCGTGCAGCTCGCCCTCGGGACTCCATTTCTCACAGAAGTATTACCCCAGATGCTCATCATCTCTCTTGGGAGTGCCGTGACCTTCACCGCCTTCAACATAGCCGCTTTGAGTGGGGCGAAGAAGGGCGAGGAGGGTCTCGCGGCTGGACTCATCAATACCTCGCGCCAGGTCGGAGGACCTATTGGACTCGCCATCGCAGTGACCATCGTCAGCATAGTAGTAGCTAGCCTCGGCACGTCAGTGACGCTTGCCCAGGCGACGGTAACCGGGTTTCGATACGCCTTTGCGGGAAGCGCAGTGCTCTGTGTTATAGGGATCGGCTTTGCTTCGGTCATCCGCACTCCGAAAATGGTCGTTACCTCCAGGAAGGTAGTCCATGAAATCTCAGCTCCCTCTTCACCCTCCTTTGTGCAGCCCAGTAGGTTGCTTTCGATGAGCAAGATATTGGTAGCGGTCGATGGTTCGGAGAACGGAGAGCGAGCAGCGAAAACGGCGATCGGCTTTGCCAAAGATTATGCCGCGCAGCTCGATATCTTGCGCGTCATCCAGATACCCTCCGCTCTCTCACCTTTAACCCCAAGGACTAGCGGAGCAGAATCAGTGATGCTCAGTGAGCGCTATGCCAACGCCGAGAAGGAGGGAGAGGCGTACGTGAACTCGGTCGTCGCCGAGGCAAAAAATGCGGGCGTTTCAGTTGTCTTAGGGACAGTAGTCCGGGCCAGCGGACCGCCAGCCAACACAATAACAGAGATAGCGAAGAAACAGGGCGCGGATGTGATAGTGGTCGGCACGAGAGGTTTGGGAGCGCCAGGACGGCTCCTACAGGGAAGCGTGTCGGCCGGGGTCGTA
>JAPCJV010000190.1 GCA_027886785.1 Nitrososphaerota archaeon
CTACAGACACTACGCCGGGCTAGAAACGAACCTCGAATGGTATAGAGAAAGTATTGAGGGCGCGGGGGATCATGAGGGCAAGCCCTGGGAAGATTTTGATTTCATGGACACGCATAATTTGGTAATCGTGGGAGATCCTGAGACGGTAACCCAGAAAATCATTCAAACCGTCCAAGAAACTGGAATTAATTATTTCACCGGAATTTTCCATTTTGGGTCGTTGTCGATCGGTACAGCTTCGCAAAGTATGGAATTATTCTCAAAAGATGTGATTCCAAAAGTGCGAGATCAATTGGGAGTGTCCTAAGGCTACAAAAGCCGTAACGAAGTCTACCGGTTCACTCAACCTGCCATCTATTTTTCAGTTTTAGATTTGTACGCGAAATCATCTTCTCGCCCAATTCTTGCACTTTCACATAGATCGCTACTTCATCTAAACCTATCATTTTTCCTTTTTCCAGGACCATTCTACCATCAATAAAGACCGTGTCAACGCTTTTTCCATCCGCAGTATAGACCAGGGTGTTAACTGGATTCAGGAGCGGCACCCATTCGGGCCGCTTTCGATCAAAAAGAATAATGTCTGCCTTCTTGCCTACTTCAATCGATCCTATTTGGTCCTCCTGAAGAATGGAGTGAGCACCATTTATTGTGCCCATTTCAAGCGCAGTTTCGGCAGGGACCAACTTCGTGTTGATCCGTGCATCTTTGAACAGTCCAGCTGTCAGGTAAATTGCTCTCCCCATGTCTAAGAAGTTCGATGAATTTGTTCCATCACAACCTACAGCAACGCAGATTCCTTTTTCGAGCATTTCTGGGAGCTTGCCGAATTTAGTTGTCCCGTATCCTAGTTTAAGGGCTGTTGATGGGCATTGAACAACTTTTACGTTGCGTCTGCTCAACAGCTCGATTTCCCGGTCGTCTAAGTATACCATGTGAACGAGACGGAGATTGTTGCCTAGTATACCTAAATCCTCAAAATGCTCAATTGGTCGTTTGCCCGTCTTCTTTATGCATTCTTCAACTTCCTCTTTTGATGAGGATTGGTGCATGCTTAATCCAGTCTTGTGTTTGTCGGCAAGCTCTTTTGATCTAATCAGCAATTCATCAGAGCACGTCAATGGATACAATCCAATGAGCATTGGCCAAACCTTGACGCGCCCGTCGGCAGAGTTATCAAATTTCAGTATGGTTTCCTCAGTGTTTCGGATTATTTGATCTGCGTCTTCAGCCATCCTTTCAGGTTTCTTTGGAACATCCCAGCTCCACCTACCTAGGACTCCTCTCATCCCCGACTCTTTCATTGCTCTAACAACAGAAGGAAGAGAGTGTATGGTTCCGCCATCACAAATCGTTGTGGTGCCAGTCTTGATGCACTCGATAAAGGAATGTAAACTGGAATAGTATTCGTCTTCTTCAGTTGGAGCTTCATAGACGTGGATTATCCAATCTTGAATCCACTCGGCCTGCGAAACATCATCGGGTACCAACCCTCTGACAAGCTGCTCCGCGCTCACGTGTGTATGAGAATCTATGAACCCAGGCAGGACGACCTTGTCAGACGCATCTATCGTAATCTCAGCTTGATATTTTCTCGCAAGATCATCACTTTTCCCGACATCAACAATCTTTTCTTTGTCAATCGCTATGCCTCCGTCCTTAATTATCCTCCTTGATGCATCTACTGTTATTATTAGAGCATGCTCGATGATGTAGCTGACCATTGGGTGCTTGCACAACCGTTACATATGTACCGGAAAAAAGCTTGAGCGCCTAAGTGGAAAAATTTCACTCTGGTGGTATCTCTTTGAACACGAGAGAAATGTCCACTCCTTTCTTTGCATAGTACTGCTTTGAAACAAAATAGACCAGGATGGCAAAAACAAATGCTCCTCCCGCTAAGCCATAAGCAAGAGTATTCCCACCCCACACCCCTGGATACGCGAAAAAGTCGTAAGAGAGGTAGAGGAATATCACTGTCATCAGGCCGCCCGCGATTATGAAGAACGCTTTGGTGGGCCCCTTCTCTTTCCTAGCTCCATATACAATCGCGGTCACACCGATAAAAAGGAAGTAAATCATGGTGGCGACCACAGCTCCAAAGAGCGAAACAAATGTCCCGTAGAAGTAAGTAGCAAGTGCAACCAAGATCAGAACGACGACGAAAAAGATAGAATACACTAGAGTAGGCGTACCAAATCTGGGCTGTACATTCGCCAGCCTCGACGGAAGTACTCGATCGAATGACATTGCAAAGAGATATCTTGATACTTGAATGATATTTGCTTCGAGATTCGCAATCCAGCCCAAGATCCAACCCAATCCGATCGCCAGCGCCAGAACCGGGTTGCCAGCTACTCCCATAGCAAGCGTCCAGAAATTGAAGGAATAGTTGAAAACCATTGCGGGATTCACAAATGCGCCGTTGACAAAATTCTGGCCTCCTACGTAATACATTACTGCAAGAGGCAGCGTCATGAAAACGACAGCCATTACGCCAGCTATAACTCCGTTCCATCGTACTGCATTCTTGCCCTTTAGCTCAGAACCGACTACTGGCGCAGGATTGAAAAAAGGGTAGGTAAATATGGCGAAAAAAGGAATTATAAAGAGAGTCGATCCCCATTCGAAAGATGACCCGGTGTACGAGCTGGCTACTGAGGTGTATGTGATATTCGAATTTCCTAGGGCCGAAACGTAATTTTCTACACCAGTTCTTCCTCCGGAGACTAGAACCACTACCCCGATTATCAAAAACAAAATCGAGAGTAAAGCCGTTACTGTGATGATCCTAAAACTCAATTTAGAACTCACAACGCTCATAGCAATAAGCGCAGCTAAAATAACAGCGCCAATGACGAATTGCGAGATCGGACTCGATCCTTGAACATTTGCCGGAAGAGCGAGTGACAAATAGTTTAAGTTACCAAGTGAAACCCCAACTGCACCTATGGCCAATACAACTGAAATGACTATTAGGGCAGAGAATGCCAAAGCGGCCACAACGTACCCGGAAAATGCCAAGCCGGATCCCAATATCGGATTGAGTTCGCGGGTAATCCAGACGTAATCCCCGCCTGTGCGGGTAATCCGTCTTCCGAACATTGTATAAACTACAAGGCTCGGAATCACTAAGAGAAATGAGATTATTGAAGCATAAACAAGGTTGAGACCTGCTATCGTCGGCATTAATATGATCGTGAAACTTATGGATCCAAGTGCCGGCCCGACAGCCATGGCACCAAAATTTAACGAAATTGCGTCTAGGAAAGAAACATTCTTTCGTAGACCTGTTGCATTCCTGAGGAAGATTGTGGGTTTGTCTTGTACCACAAGTTTGCCGTCGAGTGCCTTACTATTTACACATTTTGGGTGTTGTTATGTAAAGAAAACTCCGATTAGATCTTAATAGAAAAAGGGGAAACTTGGCAATTTATCGGTTTTGATCGAAAATAGTCTTTAGTTTCTTTTTCTAAAATATTCTATTAACTAGAGCGACCACCAGTTTTTAACGGAAAAAATAACAAGAGTTTTCAGTTGCATAAAAATGAAATTGGTGAATTAAGGAAAATCTTTTCCCCTGAATCAGTTGCCATCGTGGGGGCATCTAATACTCCTTCGAAAATTGGCTACATAATAGCGAAGAATCTAAGAAATAACTCGGAAAGAGAAATCTATCCAGTTAATCCACACGAAAGTAAAGTGCTGGGAATCAAGGCGTTTCCCTCGCTCACTGCGATACCTGGACCGGTTGATTTGGCAGTTATAGCAGTACCAGCCGTTCGGGTGCCCGAGATTATCTCAGATTGTGGAAAGAAAGCTATCAAATTTGCTGTAGTGATCTCTGGAGGATTTGCAGAGTTTGGAGACGCTGGAAAGCGATTATCAGACTCTTTACTTGAAAAAGCCAGAGAGAGCGGTGTTTCCATTGTGGGCCCCAATTCCCTTGGTGCTATTTGCAGTTCCTCAAATTTTAGGGCAACGTTCAGTCCAGAATTTGAGCAGGACGGTGATATCAGCTTCATCTCACAAAGTGGAGGCATTTGGCGCGTTGTTTTCGACAGGGCTCACGAACTCGGCTTGGGTGTGGAAAAGTTTGTAGGGTCGGGAAACGAAATTGATTTGACCACTTCTGACTACTTGAAATATCTTAAAGGCGATGAAAAAACCTCAGTGATCTAGCTTTATGTGGAGGGACTCCAGAATCCTCGAGAATTCTTGCAGGTTGCTTCGCAAGTCAGCAAGAAAAAACCGATAATCGCGATAAAGGCAGGTGAAACCCAGGCCGGTGCAAGAGTGATACTTACCCATACGTCCTCCCTGGCGGGAAAGTCCGAGCTTTACCGAGCACTGTTCAGACAGTCTGGCGTTGTCGAAGTGAGTGAGACACCCGAACTTGTTGACTATGCCAATCTATTTCGCGGCGCCAAGGATTTCGAGATCGAACCAGGCGTTGCAATTATTAGCGCTGGGGGCGGGCTATCGATTCTGGCTGCAGATGAATTTGGCAAGGCCGGAGTAGATATTCCACTTTTTTCAAATCAGGTACTCGATGATTTCAAAAAACGTCTCTCGGACGTTTCGATTCTGAATAACCCACTTGACCTTGGGATGACCCCCGTTGATGAGAGGGGGTACCGCGATCTGACCTACTTCGGAAAAATGGCTCTGAGCCAAGAAAACGTCGGATGGCTCGTTTTCATTGACAATGTGGATATCTTCCTACCCGAAGAATTAGTACCTGCAGCAAAGAATCTGCAGGATAGTTTTCCAACGAAGAGAGTGATCATAGTCTGGTTTGCCACTTCTGCCTCAGAGCACCTTAGAGATGCAATAAAGCAAGCCGGGAAGCTGGGGATACCTGTTTTTACCTCTTTACGAACAGCGTCAAGAGC
>JAPCJV010000191.1 GCA_027886785.1 Nitrososphaerota archaeon
AAACGACGTTTGGAGAAGATGAAGCAGATTATGCAAAGGTCCACGAGGTCATGAACGAAGTCGCACAGGACGTTCATGCGAGAAGCTCGAGCGACGGATATCTCTTCAGAAATATTGGAATCAAGATAAGATTCACGGGCTTTGAAACGCACACTCGATCGAAATCGCTGAACTCCTACTCCGACTCTCTGGAGGTTCTTAATCGGGAGTGTGACAAACTTCTTTCCGAATTTTACGATTCCGAGAAAAGCGTCAGGTTGATTGGGGTACGGGTGTCATCGCTGAAGAAGATTGAAGAGAGTCAACGAACTCTGTTGGACTGGAATCAAAGCTAAAGAGAATTTAGAGATCGGCAGCGAAGGAATATTTCTAAAATAAAAGAAAATCCAGGAATCGAAATTTCTTTAGGCGGTGCCTTTTTAAGCAAAGACTAACCATGGAGCTCAGAAAAGGTATCGGTCAGGCATGAGCAAGATAAATCGCAACATGAGCTCTTCTTTTTCTTCCGTTAGCGTCAGCTGACTACTTTTTTTCCGAGGTGTACTCTGATTGCCTACTGGCGATACTAGCAAGAAATTTGATTCGGTGGCGCTATACAGAATCCGAAAGCTGCTTTCTGACCTGTCGAACAAAACTGGAAGAGGCACTGAACTGGTAAGCCTGTACCTCCCGCCCAAGAAGGCGGTTCACGAGGCGATCGCGGCGCTGAGGGAAGAAAGTGGGACAGCCTCCAACATAAAATCTGACACGACCAGAAATCATGTTCAAGATGCCCTAACCAAAACGATGGCAAGGTTGAGATTGTACAAGCAGACCCCCGAGAACGGGATCGTGATTTTCTGCGGTGCAATCCCCGGACCTGGTGGACCCGGAAATGAAAGTATTGAGCTCTTCGAAGTATTGCCCCAAAAACCTGTGTCTGTGTACCTTTATCGTTGTGACGATCATTTCCATTTGGACCCGCTTCGCGACATGTTAAGAGAACAAAATGTAATCGGAATACTTTCGATGGATGCAACCGAGGCCGGATTGGGAATTGTTTCGGGAGATACTTGGGAAGTAATAGATACTATGAGCTCCGGCGTTTCAGGGAAGACCAAGAAGGGAGGCCAATCGGCTCGCCGGTATGAACGACTTCGAGAAATGGAGCTTTCCGATTATTTTAGGCGGTTAGCTGATCACTCGAAAAAAGCATTTTTAGAGCAGTATCAAATCAAGGGGCTGATCGTAAGCGGCCCCGGACCAACGAAAGATGAATTCGTGAAGGATGGGTATCTTGACTACCGGCTCCAGAATGCCGTCGTGGGAACTATAGATTCCGGTTACACTGGAAGGGAAGGTGTGCGCGAAACTATTGAAAAAGCTGGAAAACTTTTGGAAAACGTGCGAGTAGTAGAAGAGAAAAAACTAGTCCAAAGATTCCTGCAAGAAGTAAACTCTGATAGCGGCCTTGCGATTTATGGTATCAAAGATATTCTGGCTTCACTGAAGCGATCTGCTGTAGAAACTATTCTGGTGAACGACGACGTGGATCTCGTGTATTTGAAAAGCTCATGCAAGAACTGTGGAAACTTAACAGAAAAATTCGTTCCCAGATCCCAGATTGTTGCCGAAAAGCAGAACATGCTCACCTGCCCTAATTGCGGATCGAACGAAGTCGAGATCTCGGAAAGGGACGTTGTAGACTATTTGGCAGACGTTTCAATCGAATCGGGTGCTCAAGTGGAAGTGATTTCTTCCAAGACCGAGGACGGAGCGATGCTAAAGAACTTTGGAGGCGTCTCGGCGATTCTCAGGTACCGCGGATAGAATTTGGAGCTTCAAATCAAATGACGATTGCAGAAATGGACAGTCAAAAAAAACCCAGTATTCTCTCTGAGTTTCAGAACCCGCTTGCTGACTCGAAATCCTGGGACAAATCACTCGAACCAGTGATTTTCGCGAAGTGGGAGGCCGAGGGGATCGGCAGATTTGAAATAACTTCTGCAAAGCCATTTTTTGTGATGGACACGCCCCCTCCATATCCCTCCGGTCGACCCTGGCATGTCGGAGGGGCATCCCACTTTTCGCTGATCGATATGATTGCAAGATCTGCAAGGATGCGCGGCTTTGAGGTCTTATTCCCCATAGGGATTGACAGAAACGGGCTCCCCGTCGAGATCTACACGGAGAAGAAGTACAACGTCAGCATAAAGACCACACCCCGAGAAAAGTTTCTCGAACTCTGCAAAATAGCCCTGGACGATTTGGAGCAGGAAATGATTCAGACGTTCAAACTCATGGGGCTGTCCGGAAATTACGAGCAAAAATACCGGACGGATGAAGTTTCCTACCGAGCTCTGACGCAGTCTACCTTCATCAAGCAGTGGAGGGATGGCCGGATTTACGAGGGGACGAGACCGAGCAACTATTGCGTGGATTGCGCCACTACGATCGCAGATGCTGAAGTTGTGTACTCGGAGCTTCCCACGAAACTGGTCTTTTTCAAATTCCCCATTTCAGGAGAGTCTGCGGAGAGGTTTATTCCGATCGCGAGCACTCGGCCGGAGTTGATCTCCTCGTGTCAGGCGGTGATCGTTAATCCCGAAGATGAAAGATTCAAGTCACTAGTAGGTAAGAGGGCGAAGATTCCTTTCTATCACCGGGAAGTTCCGATTCTAGCTCACAATTCAGCAAAACCGGAGTTTGGAACGGGTGCGGTAATGGTTTGCTCTTATGGAGACTATAATGATGTTCAGCTGTTTCGTGAACTGGATCTAAAGGAAATCATTGCAGTGGGTCAGGACGGAAGGATGCTTGAAACCGCCGGCCCCGAGCTCGCTGGGCTTCGGATCAAGCAGGCAAGAAATGCCATGATCTCCAAGTTGGAGAAGGAGGGGTTACTGAATAAAGTCGAAGAAATACACCATCGAACACCACTCTGCGAAAGGAGCAAGACGCCCATCGAGATTATTCCGATGGACGAGTACTACCTGAAGGTAATCGATGTAAAGGACAAGTTAGAGCATATTGCCCGGAAAGAGCTGCGCTTTCACCCGGAAATGCACCGGTCGATCCTGCTGAATTGGATCGAGGTTGCGAGAGACTGGCCGATCTCCAGAAGGAGATTCTACGGAACAGAAGTCCCGGTGTGGCATTGCAAGAATTGCAACGAACCCTACTTACCTCCGCCGGGACCTTACTATCAACCCTGGAAAGATCCGCCACCGGGAAATCCTAGTTGCGTAAAGTGTCATTCCACGGAGTTCATCGGGGATCAGAGGACTTTTGACACGTGGATGGACTCCAGCATCAGCGCCCTGTACATTACGAAATATGAAAGGGATCCTGTTTTTCACAGTAAGACCTATCCTGCGTCCATCAGACCGCAGGGAAAAGAAATCATTCGCACGTGGCTGCATTACAGCATTCTCCGATGTACGCAGATCACGGGCAAGGTGCCCTGGAGCGACGTCTGGGTAACCGGGTGGGGGTTGGATGAGAAAGGCGAAAAGATGAGCAAGAGCAAGGGAAACGTGATCGATCCCTTTGCCATGTTGGGGCGCTATGGGGCGGAAAGCTTCAGACTCTGGATCGCATCCGAGGTTTCTATTGGATCGGACTATACCTGCTCGGAACAGAAAATAGCAAGCCCTGGAAAGTTTCTTACCAAGCTATGGAACATTTCTAGATTTATCGCCGGATTTCCGGTTCCAGAATCCCGAATATCCTATGAGGATTTGTCCGCTAGTGACAAATGGATTCTGGCGGAACTATCGAAGTTATCCCAGGAATCCCTTGCAGGCTATGAAGATTTCAATTTCTTTATTCCGGCAAACAAGATCCGCGATTTTACTTGGAACACTTTCGCTGCTCATTACATTGAGCTCGCGAAGGGAAGAGCGTATGGAGCCGGATTCACGGAAAAGGAAGTACTTTCAGCGAGACAGACGTTGCACGAGTGCCTTCGCGCCATTCTGATTTTGCTCGCGCCGATCTGTCCGTTCATTACCGAAGCTTTGTGGCTCAAAATTTATTCGGGTAAAAGCATCCACCAGGAAATATTTCCAGACCCTTCGAAATGGAATCAAGATTATTTGAAATACGAAAAACCGCTGACGGAATTCAACAGCCTGGTCTGGAACGAGAAAAAGTCTCATGGTTTATCCTTGAAAGACCCCTTCAAGATCCAGATTCCGGAAAATCTGAAGGACTTTTCCAAGGATCTCCGCTTAACTCATAATCTGACTAGCCAGTGAACTTTCCCAGCCAGAAAGACCGGATGTAGCTGAACGCGTTGTCTTGAGTTTCTTGAGGCCCGAGCGCCAAAATTAGATTGATGCGCACCGCTTCGATCTCGAACACTCCAGCCATGCCGAAGTCTCTTTCTTTGAATTCTTGAGCATCCATTTTTTCCAACAAGGGTTCTACGTCCTTCGTTACAAACGTCGCGAGGTTGACGTGGGGGACAAACTCCTCATCATCAAACGGGCTTTTGTCCACTCTACCCCGGAGCTCTTCAGCGATCATCTTGTTGAGCTTCTTGAAATTTCCTCCGTCTTCGATCTTCGCAAAAATTGCGGTCGGGAACGCGCTCAATCCATGAATCTTTATTTCGAAGGGATCGACGTTAGAAAGTATTTCTTTAACTTTCGATAGTAAAATCTCGTATTCGTTGCGGTCCATATCTTCGGCAAGATATCCCAGCCCCTTAATCGGTACATGAAACGTGGACGGGCTGGCGTACAACTGTCTTTCATCCACTCTTTTCAATTCATTTTGTGCTAGTATCAGCGCCCTCCAAAGCCGGGGCGGAATTCGATAAATTAAGCCAGCGTAATTTGTTTCACCCGCATTCAGTATCTGGTTCCAGTACTCGCTGATTGGTGTT
>JAPCJV010000192.1 GCA_027886785.1 Nitrososphaerota archaeon
ATTTTTTCGTCAGAAGCTTTCCAGATAGAGTGATAGCTTACGACCATTTTCTTGCAGGCCGCAACTAATGATTCTTCACCAATTGCCTTGAGATTGTTTGTTTTGTTACCCGTCAGTCCTAGCTCTTTTTCCGCCTGGAGCTCGACAGGTAGACCCTGACAATCCCATCCTCCGCGGAAGTCAATGTTTTTTCCTCGTAGAGTTTCGAATCGGAACCACAGATCCTTGATGACCCTGCCACGCAGATGTCCCATGTGGGGCTCGCCATTGAGAGTAGGCGGGCCGTCAACGTAACCCAGGGGCTTTACTTTTCTCTCAGAAAATTTTTGTTGAACACGCTGTCGAAGATCCATTAGTGCCCACTTTTCTCGGACCTCGGATTCAATCTCTCGCGCCTTGTAAGAACCCGCTAGGGAATCCTTTGTTTTCGAGATCGATTCAGCCATCAAGACCCAGTATGCGCTCCACGAAATAAACTAAGAGATGAGAAGTCAGGGTGAGAATTCTTCATACGAAAAACGAGTATGTCAACATCAAACAGTCTCAGCTGAGAAAGTGCCGAGACAAATTTGAAATTCACCCTTCAACTTCGGAACCTAAATCGACAGATCTTAGTGGATCTATTTAGGACTTTTTGTGATCGTTTCGCTAAATCTAAATTGAGATGTTTATCGTTTCGGTCAAATCCAGTTGATTTTTTTTAGCGCGAAGTGAAACATACTATACCTAGACCGTTATCGTTAGTTGCAGGCAGTTGCTTTCTGGTGCTATAACCGAATGTCACAGTTTTCCAACAGATGGCAGAAAGCTCCCTCCGAGGGACTAAGCACTCGTATCAAGGATACGGTGCGGGCACCGGGACCACTCAAGCCACGTCTTGAGCAGGCCGGACGACAAATACAGGTGCAGATCGCAAAACTAGATGCAACTTCCGCGAAACTAAGGGAACGAGATTCTTCGATCTTTAACAAGGTCGTTGCAGCTATCTCGAAGCATGACACTCAGCATGCTAACATTCTTGCGAACGAACTTTCCGAAGTCCGTAAAATGAACAAGTTGGTTACCCAAGCAAAGCTTGCATTAGAACAGATCACTCTCAGACTCAACACAGTACAAGAACTAGGCGACATAGTAGTAACACTCTCTCCAGCGATGGGCGTCATACGAAACGTCAGATCCGGGCTGGTCAGTGTTATCCCCGAAGCAGAACACGAAATCGGAGAGATCTCTGGATTACTCAGCAGCATCCTCGTAGACGCAGGACAACTGGGCGCAGGCATAATCAACTTCGAGTCCGCAAACGAAGAAGCAGACAAGATTTTGGCAGAAGCAGGCGCGGTTGCCGAACAGAGAATGCGCGACAAATTCCCAGACCTACCATCGTCAGTCCCTACAGGAACAGAGACTACTGGCTTCTCGTAGAATAAGAGAAAATTCGCAAAGTAAGAGATACCTCTGCGCCCTAAACGAACGGGGCACAGAGATATTCTCTGAACTTTTTTTCTTATTCTTATGCAAGTGAAAATCGTCTGCCATTGACGAGCAGACTGACTGATTCTCATGGATTGAAACTCTTCCTAGATCGCCGGAGATTTTTGGCTCCCTTGATATCGAAGTTGGGTTCTCTTTCGAATGTTTTCAAGAGTTCATCTCGCGTGGATCAGATCCAGTGAAGGAAGTCCCTCAGAATTTGATTCCTTCATTACGAGTTTTTTCTCCAGTCCGCGGAGACAAAAATCTCAAAGAAAAGATCAACGGTTCGCTGAGAGAAATAGAATCTCAACGCAAAGAACTGGGACTCGTTAGGGCAAGACTTGAAGAGAGAAGAAGAGTCATGTTCGATGCTGCCATAAAGGCAATTGAAAAGAAAGATGAAAGCAGAGCTCACGTGCTAGCCGGGGAACATATCGAGCTCCAAAAAATCACAAATCTCGTAAGTGCTTCTGAGCTCGCGCTGCTTCACATTATCGTCCGGCTGGAAACGATCAGAGATGTCGGAGATGTGATGTATGTACTATCGAACGCGTTCAAATCCGTAAAGAAGGTAGGCAAATCAGTCGCCGGGGTGGCACCGAATTTGGAACAGGCTGCATCTGAAATAAATGGCTCCTTCACGAGTGTCGTTCAGGAACTGGGGATGATCTCCCCCAACGTGAACATCTCCCTAACCGATACGCCCGCAGAAATTTTTGAAAAAGCTCAGAAATTGATCGAGGAACGCACCTCTCAGCTGGAGGATGTGCCAAACTCCCTCAAAGGTGCCTCAACAGATTCGATCTTTGAAAAGTCAAAGAGGTTCGCACTGCTCGAAGGCTCGGACGAAGAATCCGATGAGGAGGAATTCAAACCCGTAGTTTACTCGTCTTCCCAGGAAGAACTCACTCGATCTAGCGATCCTGAATCCGCTGTGAGGAACTACATGAAGGAAGTCGGAACGACTAGGATCGATGTATTGAATGCGTCAGCTCAACTAAATCTTCCAGTCGATCTTGTTGAACAAGCGTATATCAAAGTGCTCGCTGAGAAGCGATTTTCCAGCGCCGTTTCTTCGTCTCAGAAATATGACAAAATCGAATAGATAGGAAAATTTGCAGAGATAATCGTAATCGGATAGTAATTACCCAAGAAAAAAGAAAACTGGAAATCAAAAAATAATTGGAATTGATGTGCATTTGGAAAAAAATAATTTAGACAATCCATCGTCAAGAGTGAAGATGATAAAGGGATCTTTGAAGATGATCAGGGGAGGAAACTAAATTTGAGTGACAACGCCGCGAAAGTTTTGGAAGGTGCAGCTCAAAAGTACGCCTCTGAGGCCATCCGGTTTGATTCTCAGGGTGCCCGAGGAATGGCGATCAAGAATTACCAGAACGCCATTCAGACTTTAGTGCAACTTGCGCAGCTATATCCAGATTACAAACTGAATAGCATGTACTTGCAAAGAGCACAGCTGTACCAGGAACGAGTAAAGGCTCTCCAGTCGGCCCACGGAATCGAGGCCCCAGGCGACGATGATCTCTCTTCTGGATTTACATTTACTCCGCCGACAAGGCAGAGCACGCCCGCTGCGAGACCCAGCTCTCTTTCCTCGCCCGCATCCCCAGCAGAGGACAAAACTAACGGGCCTCAAGTCGTACAGCAACTCAAGGCAAATTACAACGACCTAATCATGAAGGAAAAACCTAACGTTAGATGGGATGAGGTCGTCGGCCTTGATGATGCCAAGAAAGCTCTGAGAGAATCCATCATATTTCCAGTACAGCGCCCGGATCTTTTCCCTCTTGGATGGCCTCGAGGGATGTTGATGTACGGTCCTCCTGGATGTGGAAAGACTTTGCTCGCCGCCGCAACCGCGTCCGAGATTGACAGCTATTTCATCACTGTCGACGCGGCCTCGATCATGTCGAAGTGGTTGGGGGAGGGGGAAAAGAATGTGGCGAAGCTCTTCAATTCTGCAAGAAAACTTTTGGAAAAAGATGCAAAGTCCGTAATCGTATTTATTGACGAGCTGGATTCGATACTAGGATCCCGGTCTAACGAAGTGGGAGGAGAAGTCCGAGTAAGAAACCAGTTTCTCAAAGAGATGGATGGGATCTCAGACAAAGGCAAGCACCTCCACCTGTACGTCATCGGAGCCACTAACAAACCGTGGGCGCTGGATTGGCCGTTTCTCAGACGCTTCCAAAAGAGAATCTACGTACCGCTGCCCGACATAAGGGCGAGAAACCAAATGTTAGGGCAATATACTGCGCCGCTCAAAACGGATGCAGATCTCCGGATGGAGGACCTGGCTAAAATGACTGAAGGGTATTCAGGATCGGATGTGAGAGATATCTGTCAGGGAGTGCAGTTGAGAGTGGTTGGCGAGTTGTTCGAGGCCACAGGGGCGGAGGACAAGGAAATCCAGCCGAGGGCGATCAACCTCGATGATTTTAGTGAAGTCCTCCGGCTGCGAAAGCCTAGCGTGTCATCCCAGATGCTTGAAGCCTACGCAAAGTGGGCTGAGAATTTCAAAGCTCTCTAGAACGACAGTTTTACCTCAGGGTCTCAGCCTTTCCGGGGTCCTCGGAAACAGACACACCTCCCGAATGTTCTCTATCCCAAGCATTTGCATAACGGTTCTTTCAATGCCCAGAGCGAACCCTCCATGCGGAGGTACCCCGTATCGGAAATTGTCCGTGAACCATGCAATTTCTGCTTCATTCAACTCTTTGATCCGGACTTGCTCCATCAGCTTGGCGTGTCGATGTTCTCTCTGTCCACCCGAAGACAGTTCCATTCCGCGATAAACCAGATCCACGCTTCTCGCCCAAGTCGGATCCGCATCATTGCGCATCACGTAGAACGGTTTCACTTTGAAGGGAAAACGGTTCATGAAAAAGAAATCAGATTTCGTTTTCTCTTTCACATGATTCGCGAGAATTGCTTCCCCCTCACGGTCCGGTTCTTCGCCAAAGGGCACAATCTTTCCATACTCCTTGAGAATGTCATAGACTTCCGGAAATCTGATTTCGGGGAACGGGGTCGCAGGTTTCTCCACATTCACTCCCAGAGTTGCTAATTCGGGACCACTTTCATCGGCGATTTTTCCTAGCGCATAGGAAACCAGCGCTTCCTCCACTCGTTCGGTATCTTGCTCATCAGTGATGAAACCGACTTCCACTGCACAAGTGCGATGTTCACAAAGATGCCTCGGGGTGTGGGAGAGTTCTGCCCTCCAGCTCGGTCCGAGGTCGTAAATCTTGTCCAGCCCGCCGGCAATGGCGAGCTGCCGGTGCAGCTGGGGATCCTGTCTCAAAAACGCCTGTTTTCCAAAGTAGTCAATTTTGAAAACTTC
>JAPCJV010000193.1 GCA_027886785.1 Nitrososphaerota archaeon
ACACTCTGAATAGCAGAATTTTTTTATTATAGGCAAAGTATTTCAAATCTCATGTTCCGTGGTTGAACCGAGTATGGCAAAAAAGGGTCGAATTCCGCTCCGACTGGATATTGTAGGTCTAGACCCTAATTTGTTTCAAGAAAGTCTTCGGAACGCGCAGTCCTGGGTGGAGTCAAAGACGAAGGGTTCGGTTTCTCGTGTGCAATCAGAACAAGGCGTGGGCACGGTCCAGAACGTATATCGACGGATTGCTTTGATCGCGTTGGATTTCCAAAGAGCTTATGGTCGAGCTGTCGAGATTCGCGTCTTCGAGAGGTCTTCCAACAGAGTACTCGAAAGACTTTGGAGCATAAGGGGTTCGGCGAGAAATATGATTCCGGAGTTTTTCGTCAATGGAGTAAGGATCTACAGAGGTCTTCCAAACAGTTTCTCTCAGCTTGACGAAGCGATCGAAAACGCGTTTGGAAAGACTTAGTTATTTATCTCGTAGATACCCAGGATTTCTGAGCGCGACAATTAGCGCAGTCCCAAGTACAGCTAGGACTAGAGCCAGGCTGGCTATCATAACTGCTGTATGGTCAGGATCATTCGGATTCCAAAAAGGAATCGCCAAGAAGAATAATCTGATCAACCGAAAACAAGCTTTCGAATGATCTCTTGAGACCTAAAAAGGATTTGAATTTCTAGTCCTAAGAAAAATTTTTACTAATCGTATTTTGATGAACTTGAGCTGATTCCAGTAGATCGTAACTCTTAAGCAAAGAGTTCTATTTTTTCTTGATCCAGCTTTGACAATCATCGAGTACGACGGAGTTCGTCCTTTTATCGGCAAGGACTGCTTTGTAGCTGAAAGTGCAGTCGTAGCGGGACGGGCGACGATCGAAGAGAAAACCTCTGTGTGGTTTGGTGCGACAATCAGAGCGGAATTGGACAGCGTGCGCATCGGCAAAAGATCTAACATTCAGGACAATTGTGTCGTTCATACCGACCGTGGATTCCCGTGCGAAATTGGAGATAGTGTCTCGATCGGCCACGGAGCAATAATTCACGGCGCAAAAATTGGATCAAACTGTCTTATCGGCATGGGGGCAATACTCCTAAACGGATCTAAAATAGGTAACAACAGCATTGTGGGAGCAGGTGCGCTAGTTATTCAAGGGGCAGAGTTTCCCGAAAACTCCCTCATTTTAGGATCCCCAGCAAACGTTAAGCGAAATCTATCAGACGAAGAAATCAAGGAAATAATGGTCAACGCCGAGCACTATGATTCGTTCAGAGCCCAGTACTTGGCCTACCATGAAAATCAGTAAACCGTTACTTCAAGTTTGGAAGCTGACCGATCTTGTATGAGATCAGTTTTTTCGAATCCCCCGAAAACTCGAACTTCCCCCTAAACTTCTTTCCTGCAACAAGTAACGGCAACCAGTACCTATCATCCTCCCACATCTGGTCCATAGGGAGTTTATTGATAGGAAACCATTTCAGTTTGCCTTCGGAACTTTCTCTCACCTTTCCAGTGAAGTCATGAGAGACGAAAACTTCAGCAGTCCAGTCGGGCTTCATTTTTCCTTCCCCGAAATAAAATTCCAAAAAGCCGATTTTAACGACTTTCCTCAAAGTAAGACCTGTCTCCTCCGTTACTTCTCGACCTGCGGCTTCCTCCGCACTCTCCCCCGGTTGAATTTTCCCTCCCGGCGCGTTCCAAAATCCCGCGCCGAATTTTCCAGAAGTTTTTAGTAATAACAGGAAGTTATCGCCTCGTCTCAAATAGCAAATGACTGCTCTAATTGTATCAGGGGGATTCAGTAAATTGGCTTCGGAGGACACTTCGATATCCCCAGCAATTTACCAGATATAAGGGATGTTTATTCACGGTTTAGAGATATCCTGATCGAACTACCTCTGTAATGCCTCGGCAAGCTTTCATTGAAAACTTAGCATTAACCGTTTAAAGGCGCAATTTAGTTCAGATTTAGTTCGTGGTGGGATCCCGTGCAAAGTAAAAAAACTCCAAAGCGCAAATCAGGCATTTTAGCTTCCCAGGTGAGAGAATTATTAGACCAGTATGCTCAGATGGAAAAAACCGGAGAGCCCTTTGGGACCGTTGTAATCGCCGAAGAGGGAGAAAAATTAGTAGCGAGGGGAACGGACGTGATTTTCTGTGCTGAAAGTATTCTTTCGACGGAAGTGCCCGACGAAGTGCTCACTGAAACACAGAACACGTTAAGAGAGGTTGCGATAAAGGCCGAGGCACCCTTCCTCGGGATTCCCCAGCTGAGGCAGGCCATCGCTTCGCGGTTTGAAAGATTGTACGATTACCGGGTCAACTGGGAGGATGAAATCATCGTCACTTCTGGCAGCATGCAGGCGGAGTACTACTTGATGAGCGCCCTGCTCAATCCCGGGGATGAAGTCATAGTTCCGGTTCCCTCATTTTTCTTTGATATTCCGGTGAAGCTGGCTAGGGGGAAACCGGTTTTTGCTAAACTTAGCTCGAAAAAGAACTTTTTTCACGATAAGAAAGACTTGGAGAAGCTTGTCACCAGGAAAACGAAGCTCATCACTCTCTGCAATCCGCATAATCCCACAGGCCGAGTTCTTACCGAAGAAGAGCTTTCCGGAATCGCGGAGCTTGCAATCAAGAAAGATCTTCTCATAATGCATGATCAAGTGTATGAACGGATGGTGTATGACGGGAGACCGTACATTCCCATGTGCAAATTTAGTGAAGTGCGAGACAGACTTGTGTCAATTTCGTCGTTCTCGAAAATCTTCAACATGATCAATTACAGATTGGGTTTCGCCGCCGGTCCAAAGGAGATCATTAGCGGAATGGAGATGGTGCATGCTTTCTCGAGCATGGGAAATCCGAGCCTCATTCAAAGGGGAGCACTCGCCGCCCTGGACGAGAAATTCGAGGAGCGACATCTCTCAGAGACGGTCGCGAAACTCCAGAAGGCAAGAGACTACGCAATAGACAAACTGAGTGCTGTAGAAGGAATCCGAATTCTAAAACCTGAAGGGACAAATCTTCTCCTGCCCGACATTTCCTCGTTCGGCATGAATTCCATGGACTTTTGCAAATACTTGCTGGAGGAAGCCCACGTCGCCTGTGCTCCAGGTATTGCATACCACGCAGAAGGTCATGTCCGGATCTCTCTAGGGGGAGACCGCTCCAACGAGGCAATCGACAGAATTTTTGAAACAGTCTCGAAGCTGCAGAAAAGATCAAAAGGGAAAAAGCTGGCGAGCGAGATCCCAGCATAAACCAAAATACGCTACTTCGATAATTCTCTTTTTAAGACAAAAAGGTGAGCTTTCAAAATTGACTGTTTGCACTAACTGCGGTGCCGATAACCCCAATGAGGCAAGTTACTGCAAAACGTGCGGTTCTTCCTTGCGTTCATATGACTCTGCTGCCGATTCTAAAGATCTGAAGAAATGTTCTTACTGCTCAAAACCACTGGTGGGCGAAGATGCGTACTACTTCAAGTGCAGGTACTGCGAGCAGGACTTTTGTTACGAGCACCGGCTTCCCGAAAATCACCTCTGCAAGAGTAGCCCGCTCCGTAGAAACATTCCCAATTCGACCGCCAGTCCCTATTACTCAACGGGTGGATCCTATTCGACAAGCAGCAATGCAGGGCAACGTCAGGGCGGTTTCGCGATTAACGTTTCAAAGCAGGGCAGGTATCTCGCGATCGCAATCGCTGCTGGATTTGTCATAGGGCTTTTACTTAGCTTCGTGCACATCCATTATCGCCCGAGCGATCCCTACTTTCCCCCTGACGGACTGACCCCTCTGACCTATTTCCTTGTTCAATTCAACGTAATGGTCCAAGCGGGCTGGATAGTACCAATCTTTACTTCAATGATCGTTGTTCTTCCAAGCTTTGCCGGGATCACAGATGTTGCCTTCAACGCTTTTGCCGTTATTTGGCTCGACGGGCTTTTCCGGTCATCGTACTCTACGAGGGCGTATTATGGCGTTTTTATTCTGACTGGTGTCGTAGGAAATGTACTCAGCTTACTGCTGTACTCTCCGGCTACTGTTAGTTTTGGGGCATCGGGAGGAATATTCGGACTGCTTGGGGGTGCAGTGACGGTGGATTACGCACGCAATGGAAGATTCAACCAATCCCTTGTGATCTGGTTCATTTTTATTTTCTTTATCAGTACCTTTACCGGAGGCATTGACGTGTTCGCCCATCTCGGGGGAGCTATAGCGGGTCTGATCGCCGGGTACTTTATTGGAAGATCGGGCCGTTCCAATTCTCGCTATTACTGAATTTCATAGAAAGAGAATATTGAGACTTACTCCAATCTTGCGCTGAGAGTAATTTCGACGTTCCCTCTTATCGCATTGGAAATAGGGCAACCATTTTCAGCTTTTTTGGCAAGTTCGTCAAACTGTTGTTGATCTATACCTGGCACATTTCCCGCGACGCTAATTTGCATGGAGGTGACTTTGTTTGCATCACCCACCTTGTCAAGCGTGCATACCGCAGTAATGTGTAGTCTCTGGGGAGGAGTCCGGTTTCTGGCAAGAGTGGCAGATAGCGCCATCGCGAAACAACTTGCCTGTGCGGCAGCTAAGAGCTCTTCGGGACTGGTTTTACCACCAGGTTGTTCGACTCGGGATGCCCAGGTTACCGGAAATTCGGGTAAACCGCCCGAATTTAGCTTCACTACGCCGTTCCCCTTGAGCAGATCTCCTTCCCAAACGACTTCCGCCTTCCTTTGAGCAGGCATGAGACAGGAAAGATCAAGGGATCCTATTACATATTTACATCCCTAATAGGAGGGGGTA
>JAPCJV010000194.1 GCA_027886785.1 Nitrososphaerota archaeon
ATTAATGAGGAGCCCCCTGCAGAGCTTTACAGGTAGTTACTAGCTTTACCAAGCAACGACGCATGATTTTCTCTCGACTACTCCCTCGATAAAGAAATTCTATTTCTTCGTTTCTTTTTGCAAGATCGGCTCGTAATCTTCGAATATTTCATTAAGAAAAATTCCGGAACTGAACTCATAACGAATTACTTTCTTAGGAAAGGTATTGCGAATGTTCAAGCTGCAAGCAGGGTTGGGAAAATTCATTCCACTGCTTGCCTTCGTTTTTGTTTTCCAGGTATCCAGAGGAATGACGCTTCCGATCTTTCCCCTGTACTTTCATTCGAGCAATTTGTCCGCAATCAATATCGGGGAAGTTCTCGGGGTCTACGGATTCAGTTTTTTATTCTTCGAGGCTTTCTGGGGTTTTGTTTTCGAAAAAATCAGCGCTTATCGCTTGATGCCGTTAATCGTTCTCGCAAACTCGGCAGCGATCTTCGCCTTTTCAAGGCAGGCTTCTTTCGCGGAAATCAGCCTTCTGGAGCTGGTTCTCGGGATCGGCCTGGGGGGAGTCGGCGTCTTCCCCAGAATCGCGATAGCAAAGGTCGCTGGGAACCTCGAACGAGGCAGAACCTTCGGGATGCTTGCTGCCCTGTATGCAGTCGGCGGCACGGTCGGATCTCTGCTTGGAGGGATTTCGGATTCGGTCCTCGGGCTCTCGATCTCCTTCATAATCCCCGCAATAATCTGCAGCCTTTCACTGATTCCATTTTACTGGCATGCCACTTTTTTCGGAAAACTGGAAAGGGAGGTCGTGGTTTTAGAGGGTGCGAACTCTCTAGACAGTTCATCACCCCTAAGAAAAATTGGAAATTCAAGAATTCAGAGAATAGGTCTTCTTGCGATTGGTCTAATTGGTCTTGCAATGGCTTCCAACAATGCTTTCTTCAGTTTGCTTTTTCCTAATATCTTAGGGCAGAGTCCTAAATTTTCAGCCAACGTGGTTGAAATTAGTGTTGTGCTTGCAATCTTCACTTTGTCGACCGGGATTCTTTCTCCCTTTATGAGCTCTCTAGGTTGGCGGAACCCCAGAAAATGGATCTTGGGCGGTCTTGCCATTGCTGGTGGACTCTACTTTGCCCTTAGCCAAGAGAACAATATTCTCGGAGTGTACTTTGTTACATTTTTCATTGGATTATCCACTTCCTCGATAACCCCACTTGCATTATCTTTGCTCACCGCGAGAGTTCCCCGGAATTTGTTGGGTCGGACTATGGGCGTGTACGGAGCAGTGGAAGATGTAGGCGCGATCCTTGGATCTTCAGCAGGAAGTATAATCTGGGGTTTGTACGGATCTCAGTACTCTTTTTTTCTCGTTGGGACGATTTTTCTTTTGGTCGGCACGGTATTTTTGTTGGTGAACAGAAAAGGAAACGAGTAACCTCTGGATCTGTTAATCTGGGATTTGTTGCGAAATTAGTCAAACAGATTTAAAAGTTCAAATCAATTCGAGTTTTTTTGTTCAAGACGTGGAGCAGCTTAGAATAGGTATGGTCGGGGGCGGCGCCATCGCCCGCGCACACGTTTTAGGCTATTCCACTGTTTCCATATTGCATGAAATTAAAGTCAAGCCCATTTTTTCGATGATGGCGGAAGCTAATAATGAACTTGCAAAAAATGCCGCGGACAAGCTGGGCTTTGAAAATTATTCTTCGGACTGGAAGTCTCTGACAAGATCTTCTGAGATTGATCTGGTTGACATCGTTGCGCCCACCTATCTCCACTCTGAAGTCGCGATCGACGCTGCTGAACACAAGAAAGCAATTCTCTGCGAAAAGCCTCTAACCGCGACAGCCGCGGATGCAAAGCGGATGTACGAGACTGCACGGCGTGAGGGAGTAGTGAACGGGGTGGGCTTCAATTATCGAAGACTCCCGGCGGTCTTGATGGCAAAAAAAATGATCGAGGAGGGGAGTCTCGGAAAGATTACCCAGTTTCGTACGAGCTTTCTCGAAGACTGGGGGGCGAATCCGGACATGGCTTTTACTTGGAGGTACAGGAAATCGACCGCAGGGGGCGGTGCACTCGCTGACCTTGGATCCCACATCATTGACGTGGCGCGTTTTCTGATCGGAGAGATTAAGTCGGTAAGCGCCATGCAAGAAACTTTTGTAAAGAGGCGCAAGCTTTCGAGCGATCCTTCAAAATCAGAAGATGTAGATGTTGACGATTACACGACCGCCGTGCTCCGGTTTGAAAACGGCGTACCGGGTACTCTGGAAACCTCTTGGGCGACTCTCGGGAGGAAGGTGTGGCTTACAGTCGAAGTGAACGGAACGGAGGGGTCGGTCTATTACAACTTTGAAAATCCCAATGAATTGAGTTACTACTCCGGAACTGATCCGAATGACAGACAGGGCCATCGCACGATACTAATGGGCCCTGCCCATCCTTACGGAAAATCGTTTACTTTTCCGGCGACCGGTTGCGGAGAGGGTTTCCAAGATTCCTTAAACAACGAACTGTACGAGGTCGCGAGTGCGATCGTCAACCACTCGCCGCTCGTTCCCAGTTTCTACGACGGCTGGAAGGTGAGTCAGGTAATCGAAGCGATTCAGGAATCGAGCGAGACCCGCAGGTGGGTGGACCTCCGATAGTTTTATTCCACTTTTTTCGACTCGTAGGTGAAAATGAGTAGGGAGGCAGAAGTGCATTGAGTGGTAGGAAGCTTAGCTTTTCGCACGAATTGGTGGGGGATAATGTCCACGATATAGTCGAGCAGGGTGTGAACGCCGAAAAGTTTGGTTTTGATTTTGTCTGGGTTCCCGATCACTTGGTGGATATTCATCCGCTGATGGCGATCTTCGACGCATGGACTACCCTCGCCACCATCGGGGCGAAAACTGAGAGCATCAGACTTGCGTCCGGGGTCACGGACATTCAAAGAATGCATCCGGCAAAGATCGCGAACATTATTTCTACACTTGATCATCTTACTAGCGGCCGGGCTGTTTTGGGAATCGGCGCGGGGGAAATAATGAACACAAAACCCTACGGCATAGAGTGGGAAAAGAAGGAAGCGCGGCTAAAGAGACTGCGAGAAACTCTTCAAGTAATCAAATTACTCTGGAAATCAACTTTTGAAAAACCGGTGAGCTTTTCGGGAGACTTTTACTCCTTGGACAGAGCCCACCTGAGCCTCCCACCATTCCAAAAAGGTCCTCCGATTTACATAGGATCCTGGTCGTCGAAAGAGACTTTGCGTATTGCGGGTGAATTTGCGGATGGTTGGTACCCCGGATCTCAAAATACGGTTGAGGGGTTCAGAGAAAAAGCTCAGATAATCAAAAACGCGGCAACCGCAGCGGGACGACCGTCTGATTCTATTGACATTATGGTGAGTATTCCGACTCTGGTGCTCAAAGATAAGAATCAAGTTGAACCCCTGAAAAAAGAGATCAAGAATGCCCTAAAAAAGAAGCTGCTCTTGAATCAGTACATGTGGGAGGTATTCGGGCTAAATAGGAATGAGATTTCAATCCCAAGAGAGCTCGAATATCAGTTTGCAACACCCGGTCAGCAGTATGATGAGGCGCTCAGCAAGACCGTCGAAAAGCTTCAGATCCCCGACGAGATTCTCGAGAAAGCGATCGAAAGGATGATCGCAGTCGGATCGGCGGACGAGTGCATTTCCAAAATTGAAAAGTACGTCAATGTAGGTGCGACTCATATTTTCTTCAGCAGCCTCCTTGGAACGCGGGAGAACTATCGCTTAATTGGCGAAGAGATTATTCCTCGTTTAAGGACAAGCTAGAATTTCTAGGGGGGCCGGCATTGACCAAGGAAATCGGCGTCGGGATTCTTGGGTACTCCATCGGGAAAGCGCACGCTTACGGGTGGACGGATCTGTCTCGATTTTACTTCCCTCCAAAGCTGAAACCTCGGCTTGTTGCGTTGGGAGGGAGAAACAAAGAAAATGTGAGCTTGGAGGCCGGCAGGTTTGGCATTGCGCGCACGTATCCGAGCTGGGAAGAGTTAGTCAAGGACAAAGAAGTGGAGATCTTTGACAACTGCGCACCCCCCGCTTTGCATCCAGAGCCCACAATCGCGGCTGCGGAACTCGGTAAACATGTTATCTGCGAAAAACCACTTGCAAAGAATGCTCCTGACGCCAAACGGATGCTGGAGGCGGCTGAGAGGGCCAAAGCAAAGCACATGACGGGGTTCAACTATAGATTTCTTCCAGCGGTAACTTTTGCGAAGGATCTGATCACAAAAGGGGCGATCGGGAAGATACATTATTTCAAGGGAGCCTATCTCAACTTCGACGGAGGATTTGACGATCCCAATTTCCCGATAAGGTGGCTCCACAAGGGACAGATTGCAGGGTACGGGGCTCTAGCAGACCTGGGAACGCACGCCATCGATCTAGCACGTTTTCTCGTGGGAGAAGTAGCCGCAGTATCCGGTGCGTCGGAAACGTTCATCAAAGAGAGACCCGTTGCCGAAGGCTCTTCGGAAAAAGAGCCTGTCGATGTGGACGACACCACTATTGCTTGCATGAAATTCCGAAACGGCGCTCTGGGGGTTTTCGAGTCGAGCTGGCTGACTTCCGGGAGGATTGACTACCTGCGGTTCGAAGTCTATGGAACAATGGGGACGATCCGGTTTAATCTCGAAAATTTGAATGAGTTGGAGGTCTTCATCAAAGACGGACAAAAAGGAATGGAGGGGTTCAAGCGGATCCCGACAGTCGGAAAGGATCACCCCTACATGAAAAACTTCTGGACAAATCAGGGAGTGGGCTTTGCCTGGCAGTACTCATTTG
>JAPCJV010000195.1 GCA_027886785.1 Nitrososphaerota archaeon
CGTTCATCTGCGAAAGTACCTATTCTTACTTTACACGGAACGTGCATATACGCATTTTTCAAAAAATGAAGGCGAAAGTATCAATGAATTACTACTAGAGTAGTAGCACAATTTCTCCAGTATCACTGTTGGTTCTCGAAAATTCGTTGGGATTGCGAAATTTTTTTTTGCACGAAGATATTGACAGGTACGTTGCAAGCCAGTTTCTTTTCGACTATTCGGGCTAAATCTTTCAACTAATTTTCGTTGTTACAAAAGTAAATTCTTCTTCACTCGCGGCCTTATGCTTTTCTGGGGATGGAGCAAGAAGTGTTTTGTATTTAGGGGCAGATCTCTTTGGCTAATTTTACTGAGAAGTGGCAAAGAACGACAAAAGATACCGGGGGACTAGGTTCAAAGATCGTTGGGGGTTTGAGATCGGCGGAACCCCTGAAACCGAAGCTGGAACTGGCCTCAAGACAGATTCAAATTGAGGTAACGAAACTGGAGCTGGCTTCGGTAAAGTTGAGAGAGAAAGACGCTTCCATTTTCTCAAAGATCGTGTCTTCGATGCAGAGGAATGATGACGTGAGAGCGAGCATGCTTGCGAATGAACTCACTGAGGTGCGAAAGATGAATAACATCGTCTCTCACGCGAAACTCGCTCTCGAACAACTAAACCTGCGCCTAAGCACGATTCAGGAACTGGGCGATCTCGCGAATACTCTAGCCCCGGCAATTGAGGTTATCAAAGGTGTCCAGCCAGGGTTGATCAATTACGTTCCGGAAGCAGAGCGGGAGATCGGGGAAATCTCCGGATTGCTTTCGGGAATTCTCGTCGATGCAGGCAATCTCAATGCGGGCGAGCTGAAATTTGAGCCCAACAGCGAAGAAGCAGAAAAAGTGATCGAAGAGGCGAGCACGATCGTGGAACAGAAAATGAGAGCAAAGTTCCCCGACGTGCCTCAAGAAAGCGACACCGGCGAGCTCGAGCCCGCTTGAGACTCCCCACACGGTGGCTAAATATCTGAGATTCCTCCATAGCTAAATCATGGACTTTGGTGTCTCCATTTCTTGGAGGGGCACTACGATTGAATCCACGAGAGCGGTCTGCCTCGAAGCTGATCGCCTCGGGTTTGATTATCTGTGGATCACCGAAGCCTGGGGACTGGAAGCGCTAGCCACCGCCGGCTACTTGCTCGGCCTCTCCAACCACATCAAAATCGGCGCCGGAGTGCTAAACGTGTATTCGCGGTCTGCTGCCCTGATCGGAATGGCGTGTGCAACTCTGGAGCAATTAGCCCCTGGAAGATTTCTGCTAGGCGTTGGCACGAGTGGGAGAAAATTGGTGGAACGCTGGCATGGAGTTAGGTTTGATCGCCCGATCGAGAGAATGAGAGAATACGTGGAGGTGATCAAAAAAGTCGTTCAGGGAGAAACCGTGGAGTTCAGCGGAGAATCACTGAACCTTTCCGGTTTCAAGCTCTACACGCAGCCTCGGAAAACGCCTCAGGAAATCTTCGTAGGTGCAATGGGTGAGCGAAGTTTGAGACTTTCAGGTGCCATTTCAGATGGTGCGTTGGTGACTATGTATCCGATATTCAAACTGGCAGATGCTCTGAAGCTAGTGAATCATGGAGATCCTTCGGGAAATCCGAAGAAACTATTCGCGTACCTCCAGCTTAGAATAGCAGAGGGCGATGAAGAGTTGGAAAAAGCAAAGCGAGAGGTTGCCAGAAACATAGCTTTCTACATCACATCAATGGGCGAGTACTATGCAAGAAACATGATCCGCTTTGGATTCGGACGAGACGTAAAGAGAATTATTGATGCACACTCTTCTGGAGGGAGCAAACAAGCGACGGAGGCCGTAGAAGATCATCTAATCGACGAGCTGAGTCTTGTGGGAACGGCCGAGGAAATCCGCGAAAAAATTTTACGTATTCCTAAAGATGTTACCCCGGTTTTTGTCCTGGATGCTCCGCCCGAGTTGAAGGTTTCTGATCTAAAACTAGATCAGCTCAAGCCTTTATTGTAGGGAAATTTGTGGGCGTGTCTCAACTCGAAAGGTTTGATAACAATACACAAATCGCAATTTCTTTGCTGGTGAAAACATAATGGTTCTGGTGCTCTCTAGATCTGATCTTGAGCAACTTCTCCCGATGGATCAAACGATCAACGTCTTGGAACAGGCGTTCAGAGAGCTTGCGGAGGGCAAAGTGATGATGATTCCTCGCTCGATTGTAGTTCTTCCGAAAGTAGATGGATGGATCGGAATTATGCCAGCTTATGTTATGAACTCCTTTGCGACGAAAATAGTAACCCTTTACAGAAAGAACATGGAAAAAAATCTCCCCACTATCATGGGCACGATCGTCCTAAATGACCCGGAAACGGGTGAAGTTCTCTCAATAATGGACGGGACTTTTATTACATCCATGAGAACCGGTGGACTGGGAGGACTGGCGGCAAAGTACCTCTCTAGAAAGGATTCGAAAATTGTAGGAATTTTTGGAACGGGTACCCAGGCGAAGACTCAGCTGATTGCGCTCAAAGAAGTAAGGGATCTTTCGAGAGCGGTTGTATATGATACCATAAAGGAAAGAGCAGTAAGTTATGCGAAAGAAATGCAGTCGAAACTGGGAATCCCGATCGAAGTTGCAGAAAAGCCGAATGACGTTCTAAAATCTTCAGACATTATTGTTACAGTTTCAACTTCTAAAACTCCACTGTTTGAAGGTAAGGGGCTCAAACCAGGTACACACCTAAACGCTTTCGGAAATTACAAGCCCGATGAGCGAGAACTCGACACAGAAACCATCTTGAAGTCCAGGGTTTTCATCGATTTGGAAGAGGCCGCATTTTCCGAGGCAGGGGATTTGTTGATCCCGATTAAAGAAGGAAAGTTCCGGAAAGATCAAATCGAAGGTACTCTCGGGGAAGTAATCATCGGGTCGAAACGGGGACGGTCATCACCGGATGAAATTACTCTCTTCAAATCTGTTGGTCTGGGAATTCAGGACTGTGCGACTGCGGCCCTAGCTTACAAAATTGCAAGACAAAATAAAGTGGGCGTCGAAATACAGCTCTCGTAGGATGTTGCACCGATCGGTTTAGAAAGAATTTCTTGACCGATATTTTCTGCAATACTTTCTGGGGGAAAGTATATTCGAATTAACTGCTCATCGGGCTCTTCTTTAGAGTCTCAATAATATTTCTGAGCTTTGATTTGGAAATGGTGAGCGTTGATTTCTCAGGAATTATTCCCTGCGGCCTGACCATGATTATTATGATCAAAAGCGCTCCTATAAGAATTGGCTCCATAGCGTTTAGGTCAAAGAACTTTGTAGGTATGTTCAGCGCGACATTTAGGGCAGACTTTGCCTGATCCAAGATTTCTATTATGGCTACAAATACAAGAGTGCCCACCGTGACGCCAATGTTGTTAGCCATTCCTCCAAGGATCACTATCACGAAAGGAAAGAAAGTAAACTCAGTTCTCAGAAACGTGCTAGGAGAAATGTAAGGCTGGTAGAGGACGTATAGAACACCTGCGATCCCACTTATAGCTGACGCAATGATCAAAACATTGCGTCTAATTGCGACGTTATCCTTTCCTAGAGCGTCAGAAGAATCCTCGTTGTCCCTAACAGCTCTGAGCATTCTCCCGAGTGGAGATCTTGCGACTCTTTCTGCGTAAAGAAAAATGCCAGCTGCAAATATCGCCAAGACTCCAAGCAGGACAGTCTGCCTCAATCCCTGATTGGTAACGGTAAACGCAAGCGGGTCGGGAACAATGAGTCCTTCGGTCCCTCCGGTAATTGGATAATATGAGGAAACAAAAACCTGCATGAACTGCCCGGCCGCGAGGAGAAGCATCCCCAAGTAATCCTCCCTTAATCTAATCGCCGGGTATGATGCAAGAAATCCGACAAGAGCTCCAGCTCCAGCCCCTATTACTAGGCTGAAAAGGAATATCCCAAACGCAAACAATCCGTGGCCTGACAAGTATGCATTGATATCGCCCGAGAATTGGAACTGATTTGCAATTATGTCACTGGCGTGGAGGTTTAGAATGTAGAGCGCCAGCCTGTAAGAAAGAGTGCCACCTAACAACCCCCCAATGCCCACGAAGAGCACTTTTCCAACATTAGGGATCCCGGCATAACCAAATTCGATGTTCAGGCTGAGGCTGATGATCAGATAGATGCAAAACGTAACCCCATAAAAAGTCAGGGCGGGAACGATATTGAAGACCATCTGTCTAAACTTTCTCTCCAATCGAAATTATCTTTTTTGATTCTCTTGGAAAGATTCTACGCCAATTCACACCTGTTAATCCACGAGGGGCAACCAGCAAAGCAATTATCAAAATTGCTAAGGGAATTCCTTTTTGAAAATCTAGGACTTGTGAACCAACGTTGGGTCCGTACAAATTCGTAAATAGTAGCGTCAGGTAGCTCGTGAGAAGACTCTCGGCTGCCCCTATTATCAATCCTCCTATGATTGCCCCATAAATGCTGCCAAGACCTCCAAGGATGCTGCCAGCAAAAATATCTACGATAAGGAGCGAAGATGACCCCTGTGGCGTGTACGTAAATACCGCAAACAATCCTCCAGCTAAGCCTGCGATTCCGCCAGCGATGAACCAGGAAACCAGATAAACTCTTTCCACGTTTATTCCAAGAGTCTTAGCTAAATTCGCATTTTCAATTGCGGCTCTCATGGATACACCAAATTTTGTTTTGTTAAGAAGAACGTACATCGCAGCAGTGACAACAATCAAAACTATCGGGGCAACAAAAAGAAGACCTGTTTCTCCAAGA
>JAPCJV010000196.1 GCA_027886785.1 Nitrososphaerota archaeon
CAATGGATTTTAGGCTGGACTGGATCTCTTGCTGCCGCTTAAGATCTTCTGGAGGTAGCGCCACTAATGTCCGCCTTTTTTAGTTGTGTCCTTCAAGTAAAATCGCACTTGGCCTCTTTTAAGGGAAAGAGGGGCTACTGCTCATCTAGAGCTCCAATTTTCATTTTCGACGATAATAGGTCGCTTCGTCTTGCGAACCTTATCCCTGGTTTTCTCCATCCAGCAGTGGGATTTGTGCTCCAAGAGCCCCCTCCCCTCTCTTCTGTGAGCATCCACATCGATTGAAGTCACGATTACTGGCATGATCAAAGAAATCAAACCAGCGGAAGCGATCAAGCTTGAAGGTGCTCCCAAGATTTGCAGCGTCCCAAAAACCAGGAGGAGCGCCCCGATCATCCAGGAGTGAGAATACTTGCCGTGAAACCAGTGCGTTCTCTGTGCAATAATCCAAATGATCAAGGATGAATAGTACCCCGCAGCCCCGATTAACCAAAGGATCGCCATCATGCTGAAGAGAAAAGGACTCGCTGAGCAATATAAGACTCAAGTATCTTCGAGACGTATCGCGGATACGTTTTCCGCTAGCTACTATCGGTATAGTAAAGATTTCCAACAAGTTAGTAGAGAGTTTTTTGCTCTCGAGATGTTCTTCATTATGGCGCAAAGCAAGACATGAAAACTCAGTGGAAAACGAAGGAAGATCTAACGATGTTATGGATTTGCACTAATTTGTAAGTGACTGACAAACATAGTTCTCCATTTTTGGAAACAGAAACTTGGTTTTGCTAAACCTCTAGAAACAGCGAAGAAGATCCGACGCATCGGGGATCGCGGAAATTCTTACCACAAAAAATATCGATTTAGGTCGGATTTTTGTGAAATTTCATCGGATTGCACACATTCTGCTTTTGCTTTGCAATGGTTAGCAGCTTAGTGCAAGTGTGTTGCATTGTACTATTAGTGCGTTCAATTTTGGTGGTTTAAGTGAATTTCAAAATTGCCTTTCCAAATACAATGTCAAAAAACCGATACTCAGTTTTCTTAACTCTAGGAGTCATGCTCCTCCTAACAGTTGGAATTAGTGGCCTAGCGATTAGCTCATCGGCTGCGTCCTGTCAACTAACAAAAGTCTGGATCTCGCAATCTCTTCTGTATGCCAATACCGTGAAAGTTCAGATCACGGCAACCCCATCTTGCTGGTCTGGCGCGGTCGATGTGAATCGCGGCAATGCGGATGTTCACGTAATCACCGTTCAGGTTACGCATGGATCCGGTTCTGGCATAGTGCCGAGACTTGAGCTCTCATCTCCTTGCTCCGTGTATTGCGTCCATCCGTACGCGACGAATCCTGGCCTGCGTGGGAATAACCTCGTCGTACCAGCAAACTGAAGAGAGAGTTCTCCTGAAATTGTCTGGAAAAACTTGGCCATAAGGCGGAATTTATCAAGTTCGTAAAAGAAGAAACAAGAACCTTAAGTTGTTGGGAGAAGAAATCTAGGGAGTCTTTGATCGTGAAAAAATGCTTCTTTTTCTGGTTTTTGTCGTATTGTTGATCCCTGCAGCTTATTTTACAGTTAGCGCGGCTGCGAACATTACAGGCACAGCGGTCAGTTGCTCGAGTACGGTCGCTTGCAAGTACGTTGTCAAAACCAGCACTGGATCGGGTTCTGCAAATACTACTGCTTTCGGCCGCATCTCCTTCAAATTGCCCGGCGAAGCGAAAGCTACATTGAACCAACCCTACAGTGACCACGCAACTAGCGTTTCAGGATACACATACACTATGGCGGGAAGCTTTGTAGCTATCGATGCAAACACCGGTAAAGTTGTGACTGGCACGACGAATACGGTCGTAACAGTGAACGTGCGCTGCTCTAGGGGCTGCTCGTATACCTATACCTTGGTCAGAGGGAGCATTACTTTCACCCCAACCAATCAAGATGGGACAACTACAACAGTTTCATGCAATCCAGGGAGTTTCCAGGCCGGGGGTTCCACCTTGTGCACCGTCAAAGTGACTGACGTTTCTGTGCCGAGTAATATTCCCACGGGAACTGTCTCTTTCTCTACATCAGTGGGTCAATTTGGAACTTTCAGCAACGGCGGTACATGTACTCTAAGCGCCGGCAGTTGTTCGGTAACCTTTACTCCCAACGAGGAACAAGTCGGATACATGCACATCTATGTCAGCTACGGCGGCGATGTCTCGGACTACGTAAGCACTACCAGTACGTTGCTCTCAATCACTTCCCAGCCTTAGTGCGAAAACAAGATCGAGAAAGTCTGGACCGTGGACTTATGCGTTCCTAGCTACTGCACGCAAAACTCATTCCCCTCAGGATCGAGCAAGACAACCCAGTAATCGCCTTGCTCTTCCCACTCCTTTTGTTTAGACGCGCCTAGTTTCATAATTCGGGTGACCTCGTCGTTTACTTTTTTCCTGCGTTCTTTCGGAGACATTTTGCTCCCGCCGCTTGCGTTCATGTCCAAGTGTACTCTGTTTTTCCCACTCTTTGGGGTATTCATTTTTTGAAAATAGATCCGCGGCCCTTTTCCTTCAGGATCGACGATCGTTCTCGCGAAGTTCCAGTCCTCCTCTGGAACTCTCCAAGATTTTAGAGGCTCTTCCCATGAAGCAAATCCTTTGGGGGGAGGCTGCAGTACGTAATGAAGTAACCCAGAGTAGAATGCGGCTAAGCTTTCAGGATCGCGACAATCAAAACGATCTGAAGTCGGAGCCCCATTATCCGAAAAGTATGATCCTTTTGCGAATTTATGCATGATCAAACTTTAGAAGAAGGGCAAGGGGCATTCTCGATTTCGAATGACTATTTTTCCTACCCGCTGTCAGAGGAAAGAATCTTTTCAATTACCTGCTCTGCTTCACCGAGATCTGCATCTCTAAGCAAAGCCAGCTTGCTCGCTTCGACCGACCCCTCGGCGTGAAGCATCAGCGCAAGCATGTACCCCGTAAAACTGCTGGCGCCGAGTTCTTTCGCAAGCCTGAGCACTTTCATTCGCTTCTCACCCGGGCCAGCTCCAGACAGGTACTTGGAAATGAGCTTCGATTCCATGTCGTTCGTCTGGTCTTCAAACGAAGGCAGTGTGGAAATGATCCCGCCCGAGACGTCGACCAGCGCGTCCAAGACGCGGGAAAAGTGCTCGTTGGAGTACAACTTGCCAATATTCGTGTACAACGGATCGGGAACTGCTATTCCCTTAGCGATTACAGGCAAATACGCCGCGGCCACCGCGCTCATTCGCATGAGCTCTTTGTACATGACGAGGTCAACTAAACGATTCTTAACATGAGCAGCTTCAGAAATGCCATTTTCTTTGGCTACGGCGATAGCTGTTCCCAAATACAAATTAGCGGTTGCCGATCTGTAGGATACCGCAGTGAATCGATGGAATGTGGCGAAGAGGACCGCGAGCCGCCCGGCAAGTTCAAATTCTCTGAAAAGAAACACTCTGCTCCAGGGCACGAAGACATTTTCAAAGATGGTTAAAGTCTCGAGCTCGTAATCCCTCTTGCTGATGATTGCGGAAGAATTCCCTTCAAGCTCGTCAATCGGTCTTACTATGAACTTCAATCCTTTCGTGGAGGCTGGGATTGCAAAGGCTACCGTGTACTCTTTGTCCTTCTCGGTCATGGCTCTCGTGGGAAGAACGATTATTTCATCAGAGACGGCAGCCTGAGTGGTGTGGGCTTTCGCCCCGTTCACAATAATTCCCTCTTTTTCCACTTTCGAGACATGGACATACATATCCGGATCCGTTTGTTCGTGAGGTCTCTTTTTTCTGTCCCCCTTGACGTCAGTTTGCGCAACGGCCAAAGTAAGATCATTTTCGGCAACATGAGATCGGTACTTCTCCACTGCTTTACTATACGTCGTTCCGTATTTTGCATCGGTTTCAGCACTGACTATTTTTAGGGCAAACAAAGCATCACTTCCAATCGCCTGAGAGATGTTGAAGATCCCATTACACGCCATCGTAGTTTCATAAATCAGCCTGTGGCGCTGGATCAAATCCGCTTCTGATGCGGGAATTTTGAAATATTTACTGATGTTCCCAAGTTTTTCATCCGCAATCATCCTATCCATTTCAAATAATTTCGCGGCGTGCAAGGCGGCGATGCGAAGAACCGAATGATCCGGAATGGAATCGACCCTTTTTCCCCTGTAGTAGACTTCTCTTCCATCGTGGAGGGATGCCATGAACTGATCTTTATTTCGCATTGACTTACGAGGATTGGTTGCCATTTTTCAGTAAATCGCAAGTAAATCAAATTCCACTAGGTCAATCATTTTTTCCGAGAAAAAAGGGTCTTCAGAATCTCTTAACTGCCTCGTGTTTACGACGGAGAAAGTACCTTGATCGAGATTGCTCAGATCGGACAAAATCTTGGCTTGAGACTGGATGAATTGAAACCTTACGGTAAATGGAAGGCAAAGATTGACATCAATTCAGTTTACTCTCCCGGCAGCAGGAGAGGCAAACTTGTCCTGATCACTGCGATGAATCCTACTCCGAGCGGAGAGGGCAAGACGGTGACCGCGATCGGTCTCTCTATGGGTCTAAATCTGATCGGGAAAAAAGCGATCGTCTGCATCCGTCAGCCGTCGCTGGGTCCAGTTTTCGGTGTAAAGGGAGGAGCAGCTGGCGGAGGAAAAAGTACGGTCGAACCCATGCAGGAGATAAACTTGAGATTCACGGGCGATATAGATGGAGTAGGCGCGGCTCACAACTTGCTCGCGGCGATGGTGGACAACCACATTTTTCAGAGCAA
>JAPCJV010000197.1 GCA_027886785.1 Nitrososphaerota archaeon
CAATGAACGCAATCATACTATATATTCCCTATTTGTCCACTCTCGAACATTGATTTCTTTCGAAACTCGAATAATCGAATTCTGGGGTGATCTAGAAATCCATGGGTAAACTGCAAATTATCCCCATTGCCAGTTTGAGAAATATCCGGAGTGCGTTACACACATTCGAAAGCGGGCCCGGTGGGATTTGAACCCACGACCCCCAGCTAACCACTTGTAAATCCAATCAAGCAACCGACGGAAATATTGGATCGACAAAAACCGCAGGCTGATGCCCTAATCCATGCTAGGCTACGGGCCCTCGAGACTCGTTGCTTTTGAGTTCAATATTAAGCATTTCAGCTTTAATCCGGTCGTTCGAATTAGCCAAAGGTCTGTTTTGCGATCGAAAATGTTATTCATCCAACAGAAAAAGAACTTTAGAAATGAGATTTGGATATCCAAGCTTTCGTTTTTGATATTGACGGAACAATTTGTGATTTTGATGGTCTGTTAAACTTCGAAGCTGCCCATTCGATTAGATGGTTACGAAGTCTTGGGTACAAAGTATTTCTTGCATCTGGACGCGGTCCCTGGGATACTTTTTATCTTGGTGTATATCTCGGCTGTAATAGCATCGCGGTTTGCGAAAATGGAGGCGTGTTGATGACGTCCCCTACGGACCTGCAAATCTACGGCGACAAAACGATAAGCCTTGAAGCGTATGATGTTCTGTGTAAACGTTTCAAGGATGTAAAGATAAAACCAGTAAGTGCCAGACTGACCGAAGTCGTTCTCCTTAGAACCTTTAACGCCACCGAAGGTCAAAGAGTACTTGATCAAAACGGAATACCAGTCAAGATCAATGACAGCAAATTTGCATTGCATCTAACCAAAAAGGGCTTAAACAAGGGAGTCACTTTGCTACAAGCTCTGAAGGTTTTGGGCGTGAATCCAGAAAATGTTGCGTCGATTGGAGATAGTGAAACAGATCTTCCAATGTTCGAGGTGTGCGGATATAGCGCTGCCGTGGGTAACGCCCCTGACGCGGTGAAGTCAAGAGCCAAGTACGTCGCGAAAGCGGATATCGGCGACGGCGCAGTGGAAGCAGTTTCCTACATCATAGACAATGTAATTTCAAAGTAACTGTCAAGAGTGTAAGAGGGAAACCAAATTGAGCTTTAGGCTCTTCGTTGAAGAGGCAGATTCGCTGGTCAGAAACGCGGCAGAATCGTTGGGGTACGAACATCCGGAAAAATTCGACTGGGACATTCCTCCCTCGAAGGATTTTGGAGATGTGTCCTTCCGCGTTGGGTTTCAGTTATCAAAAAGTGCTAAAAGAAAGCCCTTTGAAATCGCTCGAGATATCGCGGCCTCCATTGAAACCAACTTAGCTGGAAAGAAGAGACTCGTTTCCATTGCTGAAGGCCATCCATCTGGATTCCTGAATTTCCGGATAAACTTAGAAAAATTCAGCTCTGCTGTTCTGTCAGAATCCATCAAGGATTCTTATGGCGCGTTAGATCTGGGTCGAAGCCAGACCGTACTTGTCGAACATACTTCCGTCAATCCCAACAAGGCGCTTCACGTGGGACATCTTAGAAATGTCGCACTAGGCGATTCGGTTGCAAGAATTTTCAGATTTACAAACCATTCAGTCAAGGTACTGAACTACATAGATGACTCAGGCCTTCAGGTTGCAGATGTTATTGTTGGGATCTTATACGCAGGGATCTCACCGGACGCCCCTCCCGGAAAAAAATACGACCACTATGTGGGCGACGATATCTATGTCGAAGTAAATCGCAGGTACGAAATTGATCCTTCCCTGAAGGAGAAACAAAAGCTTGTCCTCAAAGGAATTGAACGTCATGACGAGGAAATATTTTCCCTTGCCACATCCATTACGGGCAAGATACTTCGAGAGCAGCTGAACACTTGCTCGAGGTTCAATGCTTCCTATGATTTGTTTGTGTATGAAACAGATATTATCAACTCCAAATTGTGGGATCACACCTTTTCTGAGATGAAACGAGCCGGGATTGCAAGGCTCGAAAATCAGGGGAAGCTAGCGGGTTGTTGGATTGTAACCATCAAGGGCGAAAAGGAAGGGGAGGACAAAGTGCTTCTGCGAAGCGATGGGACGGCGACGTATATTGCCAAGGACATACCCTTCGCCGCGCTCAAGACCGGTCTGGTGGTTGATCATTTTACATATAGAAAATATGCTAGCGAGCCCAGCGGTCACCAGATTTGGAGATCAAGCACCGACCTAAATGATCAGAAAGAAAGCCCGGTCAAATGGGGCGCGGACAAAAGCGTTACTGCGATCGACTCAAGACAGGCGAGCCTTCAAAGAGTCATTCTGAAAGTTCTGGAGCTCCTTGCCCAAGGAGATCTATCGGGCAAGTACATTCACTTGAGCTATGCTCTAATTTCATTAACTTCCGAAACGGTCGCGGCCATAAAGAACAAGTCGGTTGGGGATCCTTCGCCCTCTTCCGACGAAGCTGAGTCCGGTGAAAAGGCACGGGGATCGATCGGCATGTCTGGCAGGAAGGGGCTGTATATCAATGCTGACGATGTATTCGATGCTGTCAAGAAGGCAGCGTTAACTGAGACTAAGAAAAGAAACCCTATGGTCGGAGACGAATCATGGTTTGAAGCTGTCTCTGAAAAACTGGCATTGTCAGCTCTTCGATTCAGTCTGCTGAAGCAGGATCTGGACAAGACCATCACTTTCGATCTGAATGAATCCTTGAAACTAATCGGGGAAACCGGTCCATACATGCTGTACAGCTTTGCAAGAGCAAAGAGCATACTTTCGAAAGTGCCAGAAACCGGTTCAGGAAATTCCCGCGGAGAGTTACTAGTTTCGGAGACAGAAATCGGGCTGTTGATGGTCCTTTCGAAATTCGATCTTTCTATTGAAAAGGCAGTAGTGATGCTAGCTCCGAAGTGGATTGCTCACTATTCTTTCGAGTTATGTGAAGCCTTCAACAAATTCTACGAAAAAAATAGAGTACTTCAAGAGGAGGATCCCGATCTTCGCATAGCCAGAACAGCCTTGGTTGAGGCTTTTGCGAAGACGATCGAAAAATCTCTTAGCCTGTTAGGGATTGACGTACTGCCAAAAATCTGACTAGCGTTGAAGTAGCGGCATCGCGCTTTCGACCGCCTTCCCCGGTCGAACCATTTCGCTCCCCTTCAAAGCCAATTCGAGGGCAGTAAGTAGGGACAGAACATCGGTGGCCGAGATATTACCGAAGTGACCCACGCGGAGCATAGAATCTTTGTATTGACCAAATCCCAATGCGATATGGATTCCGTACTGTGACCTGAGAGTCTCTTGAATCTCCGAGGATCGTCCTTCGGGAACATAGAATGCTGTAACGGTCGGCGCCCTGCTGTCCTTGTTCGGTGCCGGTTTTAGATCCAAAGCTTCCAGGCCCGCTCTAAAAGCTTCAGAAAGCATTTCGTGTCTTTTCCATCTATTCTCAATCCCTTCCTCCTTAATTTGGAGGAGAGCTTCGCGCAAGGCGAGCATTACTTGAACGGCGGGCGTCGTAAGGTAAATTTTTGGATCTTCCATGATTGGTTTCCATCGAACCAAGTTCATGTAGTAGGAAGCTATGGGAGTCTTTCTACTTTCAATCACGTCAAACGCTTTCTTAGATACAGCAATCAAAGTAGCCCCGGGGGGAGCAGCTATCGCCTTCTGAGAACCCGTGAATACAATATCGATGCCAAGTGAATCAAAGTCAAGCGGAGCCCCACCTATCCCACAAACAGAGTCGCACACCGATATAGCTCCATTGCTCCGGGCGATTCGGGTTAATCTTTCCGGATCATTCATCACTGATGTGGAAGTGTCGACATGAGTGAAAAAAACCGCCTTGTACTTTTCATTTCGCAGTACAGAGTCGATTTGCTCGTAATCCACGTGCTCTCCCAGGGAAGGAGAGACGACAGTAGTCTTTGCGCCGTGAATTTCTGCCATCATGGTGAATCTTTTGCCAAAATATCCCGTCTCGATGCAGAGGATTTTGTCACCTGGCTCGATCAATGAAACAGCGACTGCTTCCATTCCAATAGAGCCCGAACCGGTAAATGCGAATTGGAGCCCACTGTCATTTCTAAAGGTGTACCTTGAAAGATCGAGAAGTTCCTTAAAGGCCCCATAAAATTCGGGAGCCACATGACTCTGTTGAGGTCTCGCCATCGCTGCTCTAACTCTTGAGCTAAGCGTTGTAGGTCCCGGAATTAGCAATAGTTCGTCTTCATCGATCAAAACAAAAATTCACGTCGATATAATTGCGCTAAATGTGAATTAAGAGTATCGAATATCGATAACAGCTTGCTCAAGAAATCAATAGAGGAATGGAAGTGTTCTTCGGCTTGTAAGATCTTAGATTCCAAATAGCAATTTGTTTTTGAACACGATTTTTTGGTCGACAGAGAATCTTGTTAGGGAATAAGTTATATTCCAAAAAAGAAGGACAGGTAAAATTGAAGCCCCCTAGTATAGCCTGGTTAAGTATGCGGGCCTCTGGAGCCTGAGACACCAGTTCGAATCTGGTGGGGGCTATTGTGATTAGCAGTGGAAAATGTTTCCCAAGTGAGAATCGCTTGGCTTGCCGGTCTCGTGGATGGCGAGGGTTGTTTCAGTATCTCTGTGAGCGGCCGAGATCATCACGGCCGCTATATCGACTTCATGGCACGATTACTGCTTTCAATGAAGACCGGAATTTGGGTGGATTCTGTGAAAGAGATTCTGAATAATATAGA
>JAPCJV010000198.1 GCA_027886785.1 Nitrososphaerota archaeon
CACCAATAATAGCGTTTTCAATGCCCCTCCAAAATGTATATTCACTGGACTCTTTCACTCCAAGGGCGAAGCGAAAAAGATGCTAGTTGTCGAAAGATTGCTCCCCTTGATCCGGAATGAATTTCCCAGGGCTGACAAAGATGCTTCTGGAAGAGCTAGGATTTTTCTCGATGCAGGAGCGGGCTCGCTGGTCCTTGGGCGTGCGGCTGAAGCTGAAAAGCAGTCGATGCTAGACTATGCCCCAAATCTAGGGGCACCGTCGTGGGAATCGCAAAAAGCAGAGCAGGCTATCGTGGAAGGAAGGGAGGCGATCAGGGATTTGATTAACGCGGAAGATGCAAATTGCATCGTGTCGGGAGAGTCGGCGACGAGTCTATTCTTTCGACTTACCTATGCCCTCTCCAAGGAATTGAAAAAAGACGAGAACGTCGTCACGACCGAATATGATCATTATGCGAACGTCAGCGCAGTTTTGGAGCTGGAAAGGAGGGGGTACGTAAAGGAAGCCCGACTTGCGCGGTTTGACACTCAAACAGGAAAATTGGATCTCGACCACCTGGCGAGCCTCATTGATTCGAAGACGAAGGTGGTTTCCGTTGCGGGAGTGTCCAATGGTCTAGGCTCCAAAACTTCCCTGGCTGAAGTTGCAAAGCTTGCAAAGAGTGTAGGTGCCTATTTCATCGTGGACGCCGTGCACATGGTTCCACACATGCCGGTGGACGTGCAAAGGATTGGTTGCGACTTTCTCGTATTTTCCGGTTACAAGGTCTTCTCGAGGAAGGGTAGTTTCATGTACGGCAAGAAAGAAGTTCTTGAGAAACTTGCTCCCTACAAGGTGGATCCAGCGGCGAATAAAGCTCCGACCAAGTGGGAGTGGGGTTCGCTCGATCAGTCGTTGTTTGCTTCATTCAGTGCGGTAGTCTCGTACCTTGAGTGGCTGGGGGAGCGCGTGGGGGATGAATACAATACACTACTCGGGAACTTGGTGGGAAGACAGCGAGCAATTAGGGCGGCAATGCATTGGATCGAGAACTATGAGAAATCTCTGTCCAGAACAGTCCTAGGCGGATATGAAGGTCAGCAAGGGATCTCCGATATTCAAAACTTGGATGTATACGGAATCAAAGATCCAGCAAAAGTGGATGGGAGAACTCCCACGTTCAGCATGAATGTACGCGGCGCCGATTACAAGAAGCTTGCTCAGTTCCTGTGGGACAAATATTCGATTGCCACCCTTCCAGATGATTTCTATTCACGAGCTCTTCGCAGCTACGGCGTTGAAAAAGCAGTTAGGGCAAGTTTCGCACACTATAACACAATAGAGGAAGCCAGAACTCTCGTCTCTGCGCTCAGCGATGCGGCGAGAACTCTTTCTGCCTCTTAAAGATCCAGCGGGAAGCGAGACAATGACTCGGCTGAATCTCTTGTGATGAGATAGTCGTTTTCTATTCTGATGCCCCCGACGTCTGGAATGTATACGCCCGGTTCCAGGGCGCAGACCATTCCTTCACCCAAAATGTCCTTCGAGCCGGGAATGATAAAGGGACGCTCCCACGCGTCCAGTCCGACTGAATGGCCAGCATGGTGAGGAAAATAACTCCCCCATCCAGCCTCTGCGATTTTGCCCCAGATCGCATCGTACACCTCACCTGCTCTGATTCCTGGTCTCAGCATTTTCTCGCCTGCCTCTAATGCCTGCAGCAAAATGCGATGAACTCTTAGCTGTTGTTCCGTGGGTTGTCCACCCACGACGAAGGTGCGACAGGTGTCTGCCCAGTAACCGTTGGTAGTAACCCACAGATCCAGGACAATCGTTTCTCCCCGCTTCATGACGCGCATAGTGGGCTCGCCTGATCCCATCGGATCCAGGTTTCTTTCACCGGAAGTGAAATTGCCGGAGAAAAATTGGAAAGATCCGACCCTTTTTGCGAGTTCGTATTGAGCCAGCCCATAGATATCGACCTCGGTCGCTCCGGGATTCGAGTTCTTTTTTGCAACCGAGTAAGCCAGGTCGTCCAGCTCGCAGCTCCTTCGGATATTTTCGATCTCGTCAGAGTCCTTTGTCATCCTGAAATTCTGCAGAGGCAATGACAGATCGAAAAACTGTGAATCCGATAGATGTTTTGAAAGTAATTGAAAAACTACTTGGGGGCAGCTCCACGTTTCGATACCTATTCTACGGAGGTTATTGCTGTGTTGATCCAGGATTTTCTTTACCGCGTTAGAAGCCAAATCAGGATAAGCAAGCATCGTTTCCCTCAAGTCGTAATTTACGAAGGTCTCTACTTCTCCACCGAATGTTTTCTGTGCGTTGGCGGAGTCAGTCGCACCAGTTACTAGTTTTGATGAACCATCTTTGAAAATCAGAAGGTAGGTCGGGAGGAATAAGATTGCAGAACTCGCGAACCCGGTTAGATAGAAGATATTCTTGGGATCTGAAATGATCGCGAGATCCAGGTTTTCCCGCTGAACCACCTCCAGCACTCGATCAAAACGTCTCTTAGGTCCCGAAGCCCACCCCAATGAAGCTCACCAGCGGCGGCAGGAAGAATTTACTCTGGAGGAATTTCTGCAAATACGTAGTCCAGATTGATTCCGCGCGTCTTTTTGTATGCCTTCATGACGTAAAAGAGCACTGCGCCGGCTGCGGCGACGACGACTATTGCCCCAGAGACGAGGGGTGTTACCGCTCCCGTAATCGCAGGGTTTTGAATGATCTCGTAAATGAGAATCAAAAATAGCAGGGTGGTCAGTCCTCCCGTTATTGTGATTAGCGGTACCTTGCCACCTATCTTGTAATTGACGACCGGCGGCGATTGGGCGAAGACTGCTGGTTTCAGGTAGGGAAACACTGCAGAGGTAAAGGTGTTCACGCCGTAAGTAGCCAAGAGCACGAGTCCGAGATTTACAAGAATTGCAAACTGGGTGTACAGGCTGAGGAAAATCCCCAGTTCTATGAGCACCCCGATGAGGAGGACGGAATATGTGGGAGTCCGGAATCTCTCGCTAATGTCGGCAAATTTTGTTGGGATTACTCCATCGAAGGACCACGCGAAGATCATTCTGGATAGCAGTAGAAAGATAGCCGCGATCGTAACGAAGAGCCACGCCCATATGGACAAATACATCAGAAACACTACGTAGGGATTTGGGACCAGCATGGCCGCCGCAACAATGTAGTAGGGCGCCACAGCGATCTTTCCGATCACACTCATGAAGCCGGCCCCTGCCAGGAAATCATACCCCATGGTGTTCTGGATAACAATTAGGGCACCTGCAAGAACGAGCACGGTGACCAGAACCGCGATTATCATGGATTTTATGATATTAGTGCCAGATCTCTTGACCTCTCCACCCAGATAGCCGACCGATTGGTAGCCGAGGACCGAGAAGATGGTGAAGAATCCCGCAGCGAGGAAGGTACCGCTGGTATTGGAATAAGCCAGACCATTAGCCTGGGCAGCTGTGGTAGCATTGGAGTATAACAATTCGGTTCCGTCATAATGATTCCAGGCGGCAGCGAATGCACTTTGATTACTCGAAGCCAGGATTGCAAGAGCCGTGATGAGGCCAGCCCAACCTATCAGCTGGGTAATGATGATCGCTCTCTTGCCTACTCTGAGACCCAAAAGAAAGATGCCTACGATGATGAGCAGGATTATTGTGCCCACAATAACTACATTGATCGGCTGGGTCAGCGTTGTCGCAATGGATCCGTAAGTAGAATTTCCGGTTATCAAGCCGAGGGTACTGAAAAAACTCGACAGGTAAGAATTCATGAAGACGAAAAAGATCCCCATGAAAAGTGCCTGAAAGAAGAAGAAGGTAAAACTGTTGGAAAATCCGATCACCGGGCGAGTAACCCGGCTCACAAAAACATAATCGAACCCGGAACGGGGCATGGCTGACATCATCTGTCCAGAGACAAAGGCGTGGAGTATGAGAATCGGGACAACCGCCAGCGCTGCGAGGATCAGACTGGTGCCCGCAAACGAAGGATAGCCAAAGTAGGTGTATAGGAGGATCCCGAATCCGGGGGCGGATACTGAAAGATTGAAGATCACGGAATCGAATAACGAGAGCTCTCGGGTTAGACCAGTAGCGTTGCGAATGAAAACTTTCTTCTCTTCGGCCACGAGCCGTCTAGCGCGGAAAGGTGCCTAAAAAACTTCGCGCCGAGCAATGAATTAGTAATGGGAGTCGCACGAGGCGAGGTTGCGAATTACGATTAGCTGCGGCCAATGACGTCCTTGGCCGGGCGTTTCGAGGACTTCTCCCAGACTGGGTCATCTCTACTTTTTGATCCTTAATGGCTGCGTCATATTGAGGTATGAACTAATTCTTGAAAGATACATCACATAGCCATGGCTGAATTTGTTCCCCGCCATTTCCAAATAGGATTTCTTGTACGCCAATTAGAGCATTAAAAAGATTGGATGAAAAGGAGGATAGTGAAACTTTTAGTCGAAATGATCGAGCCCCATAACCCTGCTTCGATTATGTTTCCCCCAGCACTTTGATTCTTTATTTATCGCTCAAAAAACCTAATTTTCTGAGGTTTTTCATATGATCTTCTAAGGAATCGGGATGTCTTCCCAGTTCCTGAAACGTCCTAAAGGCCAAATCGTTACTTTCTATCACAGTATTGCTAAACTCCTTTGCCTTCGACTCATAATTTTTCAGCGCTTGGATGTCGAAGGGGCCTGAGGAATGTGACCCGAGAAATTCAGAGAGTAGAGAAATATCATTGAACA
>JAPCJV010000199.1 GCA_027886785.1 Nitrososphaerota archaeon
CTTTGTTTTTACGAACGTTCTCTTCGGCGGCAACAGTTTGGGATACTACCTCTTAGCCAGCGCAATTGTCGGCGTGGTTGTAGTTATAGTGATAGAAAGAGTTGCGGATTACTTTACCTCGTACAAATACCCGCCGGTCCGAAATATTGCAGAGGCTAGCCAGACGAGTGCGGCCACAAATTTTCTCGCGGGCTTTTCTACCGGACTCCAAAGCACGGCCCCGTCAGCTGTCGTCCTGGTGGTTGCGATCCTCGCGTCATACTATCTCGGGTATGTCGGCTCGGGATCCAATCTCCTCATGGGGGTGTACAGCACGGCGATCGCAACAATGTCCATGCTCTCTCTGACGGGAGTCGTGATGTCCATAGATGCCTTCGGTCCGATCACTGACAACGCAAACGGGATCGTGGAAATGGCGGGACTGGAGGAGGGAGTACGCGAGGTCACAGATGAGCTGGACGCAGTCGGAAATACTACCAAAGCCACGACGAAAGCGTTCGCTGTGATGTCGGCGGCGCTCGCTGCGATCTCCATCTTCGAAGCCTTTCAGAACGAAGTAAACAAGCAGATCTCCCTTCACAATCTTTTTGCAAAATATGGTCTTCCGCCAAATGGTACGCTCACTTTCGTACTGACGGATCCTCTCGTCATTGTCGGGTTGTTTATCGGGAGTCTCCTGCCGTTCTTTTTCTCCAGCTTCCTAATTCAGGCGGTGCAGCGCGCAGCCTTCAAAATGGTAAATGAGGTGCGCCGACAGTTCAGAGAAATCCCTGGGATACTCGAAGGGACGGGAAAACCGGACTATTCCAAGGCTGTCGATATCAGCACTTCCGCCGCCCTAAGAGAACTGGCCGCTCCCGCACTGTTGGCCGTCCTTACACCGCTAGTCGTAGGCTTTATTCTGGGACCGCTTGCGCTTGGAGGATTACTGATTGGGAGTGTGGTCTCTGGAGTATTCCTTGCGTTTCTCATGACAAACGGTGGGGCAGCTTGGGACAACGCCAAGAAGTACATCGAACTGGGGAATCTGGGCGGCAAGAAGAGCCCAGCCCATACTGCAGCGGTCATGGGGGATACCGTAGGGGATCCGTTCAAGGACACTGCTGGGCCAGCAATAAACTCACTCATCAAGGTACTTAATACGATCTCGATTGTCTTTGTGTCTGCGATCGTGCTGTTCGCTCTGATTACTTAGCTCCAAAAACACAAAAAAGCAGGCAAGTGTAATTCAGTTCCTGTCGGAGGGGTGGCGGAGTGGTCACGCGTCCGCCTGCAGTTCTCTGTACTGCTCGACTGAGTACGAAGTAGATAGCGGATTCTCGCCGAAAAGGGCCTGACGCAAATAAGTGGGTTCGATTCCCACCCCCTCCTCTTAGCATCAAGATCTAGCACTACTTTCCCAATTCGACTTCAGGGTTCTTGAATTGCGTAAGAGTTAGGCGATGTGAGGTCTAGAGAAAAAATTTCTAGTTCTCAAAGAATTGGGTTTTGATAAGAGTCGGATCCTCGTCTCAATATTTCAGTAATGGATTGCATAAATAAAAATTCCACCCCAGAGATAAGAGCGGATTCCCTTTTTGTTTCGATGTAATTATTGCGGACGATTGCTGGCGAATCGGTTATCAGGTGTCCGTACTGTCACAGTTTCATCGGAGGATCGCGCAAGAATCCATCGACCCCAAAACAGGATCCGCCTTCACCCTCACAAAGCCGCAACCTAAGTTCAGTCCAGAGAGGATTGGCTCCAAAAGCGTAAAGAAAGATGCGGGCGTTCGACCCTCTTCTAAACCCCCTGTTCCGCCCCCATCGAGGGCTGGACGAAATGGTCCTAACAATAATCGAAGGCTCCTAATCCCGATTGTCTCTATCTGCGTGGTACTTCTGGTGGTCGGAGTCGGTTTTGTCTACTTTAGTCCTTTCACACCGCAAAACTCCACCTTGAGTCCTTTAGCAACATCCAATCTCGTTACGGGGAGCTCAACATGCACGACGGGATCCGCATTTTTTTCGGTGGCAGGGCCCAACGGTTCAACCTATTTGACCATCAAAGGACTTGTACGAAGTTTCGATGCGAAATATTGTACAAAAATTCTATTGATACCATTGACCTCGAACACCCCTGGGATTCAAGGAGTGATCAGTGGGGCCCTGGATGTTGCATTTGTCATGAATTACACTACGTTTCAACAAGCGGCGGCAAGTCAGGGCAATTCAATCCATCTTGAAGCTTTTCAGGTCGGAAGTACTGGATCGGGTTCGACTTTCTGGCTGGTGACTAACGGGACCCCGGAAGGAACCATTCATAATTTCATTACTTTCGTCGAGTCAAATTTCGCCGGATAATAGCGAAATACGAAAAACGATCCTATATCTATTTTGATGTTTGCTCTTGAGACGGGAGCAAATCCGGTTGTGATTTCCTTTCTCTCTGCCAGCTCGCGACAAAGATTCCTGTAAACATTATCCCAGCTCCGAGTACGGATAGCCAGCTGGGCGCGGTAAATGTTAGCACTGCATTAATGAAGATCGAAGTAGCCGGTACCGCAAAGGCCATCGTTGTTATTTTCCCGACGCGCCCTAATCTCAATAACTTGTTCCACAGGAAATATTGGACAAGGCCCATGACGAAAATAATGTACGCAAAATCCACAAAGAAATTAATTGTGGGAACCACTCTCGGGAAAAAAAGTGAGCCGATTACAAACGGGATCGATCCGAGCAAAAACTGCGTGGTAAAAATCGGAGCGAGCTCCCTGTTCCGGAGCTTCCGGTAATAAACGCTGTAGGCGGCCCAGAATACTGCGTTGATGATTGTGAAGATCGCCCCGATAAGAAGAGATCCATGACTCAAAGTGATGGAGTAAATGATGACTCCGCTAAAACCGATGATCGCCCCAAATACTTCTCTTAGAGAGACTTTTTCATTTATAGAAAAATACGCGATCGGAATGGAAAAGAGAGGCATGGTGTAGCTGAGGACTGCAGAGTCACCGGGAGATACGTACTGCAGTCCAACAGCCCAGAAGAGGGTGCTTATTGAAGCGTAGAGCGCCACTTTGAGCGCATCACGATCTAGAGGTATCTTCCTCCCGCCAAGGAAATAGAATATGGTCCCGACGACCAAGTACCTGCCCGCCATAAGAAGGAAGGGGGATGCGTAATTCAAGCCGTCCTTAGCAAATTCATACTGCAGGGAGGCTATCAGAACGTACGGAAGAAACCACCTAAGGATTGTCGCATTGCTTGTCTGAATTTTCCCTCCTCCTCCCAAATGCGCTCAAGAAAAACTTTCTTGTGCTTTCTGATAGAGATCCTACTCTGGAAGCTGATATGATTTATCTCCCCGCTTTACTTTTTCTTCTGCAGACTGGCGTCAAAAGACGCCATGCAATACTGACATCCTTTATATTGCAAATCCGTCGGGATGCTGATCCACTCAAACATTTGGATCCGGGCTCGGGGGATCGAATCCACCTTGCAATTTGGTACTTCTTTGTCGAGATCGTGGAGAATTTTCGTTTCCGAATCTCCGACGTATCTCTTTGCAAAATAGGGCGCGTTTAGTCTGCGAGTCAAAATTTATCTTTCCGCTCTAAAAAGTTAGGAATTTTCCGGTTTTAATATTTAAAGCACTGACCGCTCCAAAAGGGATTTCACGCTTAGCTTAAATATCATTCGCGAAGGAACGCGCCCCTGAAACACAAATGGTGACGGGTTACTGCGTCAAATGTAAGAAATCTCGCGAAATGAAAAATGCAAAACAAGTCAAGTTGAAAAACGGCCGTCCGGCGGTCTCTGGAACTTGCCCTGTTTGCGGAACTAAAATGTTCAGAATAGGCAAGATGCCATAGCGGCCTTCTCTTGCTCCCCTGCTAAAGTTTCACGACTAGGAGGAAATTATTTTTTCCTTCCTCCTTTCTTTTTTTCTGTGATCTCAGTTCTTTTTTTTACGAACTTTTTCCCTTGGTGTTTTGATTTTTCCATGGCAAACGTTTAAGTCAATAAAAGGGAGTTAGCCTTCAGAAAACCATGCAACCCCAGTTGCCGCCTTCTAAAGCAGTTGGCTTCAAGCCACTGGCGGAGGAATGGAATTACTATTCGATCGACGACGGATACATTCTGGGAATAAAGCTGGTTCTTACAAAAGTCATGAAGACCAATCAAATAGATCCGTCGAATGGCGCTCCTGTATATATCATTCAGCAGACACCTGCGATGCAGGTCCTCACTCAGGAGGAATACAGGAGCATCACCAGCAGAAACGTCATTTCCAAGTAGATTGTTAATTTTTATTTAGGCGCCGTGTCCGTCTTCTTATCCCTCCGGAGTGTGTGTATGATTTCCGGAATGGAAAGGCCCCGATAATTTGTTTTGGATCTTTGACTTTGAAATCTTTTTTTGAAAGAGTGCTCATTTATTGATCAAATTTACCAACACGCTTGGCCACAAGCTAGAAGATTTCAAACCGCTGCATGAGGGCGAGGTGCGAATGTACACCTGCGGCCCCACTGTATGGAACTATCCTCACATTGGGAACTATCGTACTTTTCTCTTCGAAGATTTGTTAAGGCGGGTGCTCGAGTACCGGGGGTTCAAAGTTACTCAAGTGATGAATCTCACGGACGTCGACGATCGGATTATCAAAGTCTCCAGGGAAAATCAGTACGACCTAAAAGAATTCACGGAAAAATACGCAAAGGCTTTCTTTGACGACCTCGAGTTCCTCGGAATCGAAAAAGCCGAAGTCTATC
>JAPCJV010000002.1 GCA_027886785.1 Nitrososphaerota archaeon
TACGAAAAATCACGAACAAAGAAGCCGGACTTTTTATTGCGCAGCAAGGTGTAGTCATTTTGAAAGAAACCAAAAAGCCATTAACAGAGGATATAGCAACGTTAGACGCACGGCTTTTTGTCCCTATGCATATGATTTCCTATATTGAAACCGAGACGACGCCGTTAACTGGTAATGTCCCCCGTAACGGGGACGAAGGAGTTCTGCTTCAATGATTACGCTTGGTCTGGACTTCGAAACAACAGGATTGAATCCTGAGGGCGACCGCGTGCTTGAAGTGGGGGCTGCTTTGTACTCCACAGGACAGAAAAAAGTTTTAGAATCAGCCGGCTATCTGGTCAAGTCTAGTGTCCCCGTGTCAGAACATGTTACCGCGATTACAGGCATCACACAATCGGCTGTAGATAAATTCGGCTATGAATCTAAAGACGCATTGGAGGCACTCCTGGATTTAGCCGATCAAGCTGACGCGTTTTTGGGTCAAAACGTTGTTCGATTCGATAAGCGATTCCTAGAGAATTGGGCGCGACGAGAAGGATTAGCGTTCCCCAATAAATTATGGATTGACAGTCGTACGGATTTGCCTGGCACTGAAGGCAAGCACCTGAATTACATGGCCGCTGACGAAGGGTTCCTCAATTTATTTCCACATTCAGCTCTGACAGACGTTTTGACTGTCATTAAGCTGACACAGCGTCATGATTTCAATAAGATTGTGGAGAGAGCGCAGAGTCCGACGGTTGTATTGTTGGGCCATCAAAAACGCGAAGACAACAATTTAGCCAAGGCGCGGAAGTTTAGCTGGAATGGAGACTACCGAGTTTGGTGGAAGACAGTCAAGCAACTGGACGTCGAGGCCGAAGTGGTCGCTGCCAAGTTTGATATCTCGTTCGCGCCGCCAGAGATCCTGATTGAGAAACTCTGGTATGGCAATTAAGTTTGAGACGGTAAAGACGAACATAGCAAGCGTCTAGATAACCAGTGGATGCCTCAGAAATGAGTCTTGCAAGCCCGGTTCCGTCTCAAAGAAAGATTGGGCGTGGATTAAACCGTAAGATGGTTATATTGCTAGGCCAAGCAAATTAGCCCCGCACGGATGGCTACCACGCCCAATATAAACTGCAAAAACCAAAAGGAGAATAAATGTTAATCGAGCCAAGAAAGGATTTTGAAAAGCCGGATACCGGTGAATTCAATGGGACAATTGTTGACATCGTGGATCTCGGAAAGGTTAAGAGTCAGTACGGCGAGAAGGTTCAGCTTCGCGTTGTTTGGGTGCTAGGCACGCCCGACGGAAGCGGGAAATACGCCATGGACACTGAAGGCAACCCATTCCGTGTGATGCGTCAAGTCAATGCTTCCATTGATGAGAAGTCTAAGTTGTATGAAATTGCCAAAGGTGTGCTTGGAACGGCACCACCGATTCCGTTTGATCCCGAAATTCTGTTGGGGCGATCAAACAAGCTGTTCATCGAGAAGGGATCGGATTCGAAGACAGGAAAGGTGTATGCCAATGTCAAGTTCATTACCTTCCTGCCTGCCGGCCACGTTCCTCCTCCAATTCCGCAGGGCTTCGTTCGCTCCAAGGATCGTCCCGCAAAGACGTTCATAACGTCCGCAGCACCCGCAGTAGCACCCGCACCCGTTGTAGCTGTGTCACCAAACACAGTAGGCGCAACGCCAGTGCCTCAAGGGATTCAGGCCAATCCTGCTCCCGTTGTGGCCGCCGCGCCGCAGCCTGTTGTATCAACTGCGAAAACAGCTGATGTAGAATTTTAAAACGAGATGCCCTTCGGGGCAGGTGAAAGCCGACTTTACAAGGCTTGACAGCCGGAGAGACGGCACTAATTTTAGGGAGGCACTTTGGGTTTCTATCGAGATCTGGCACTCCCATTAGCTGAGCGCGGCATACCTACGATTCCTTTGAGGCCGCGTACAAAAATTGCTTTTATTCCTGAATGGGAGACATTAGCTACCACAGATATTGCTCAGATAGAACTATGGGACAATCAATATCCCGACGCGAATTGCGCATCCGTGGCCCAAGGTAAGTTAAGGGGAGTGTGGTTTTTTGAAGCAGACTCGCCCTCTGTGTTTCAGCGTATTAAAAAAGAAACAGGTCAATCCATCCCTCTTACCTACACAGTCAGGTCCTCGCCCGGACGCGGGCACGTGTACTTCAAACAAACCAAGCAGAGTATAGAAACGGGCAATATCGCCCAGGGATTTGTGAAAGAAGGGGATTGGTCTGCTAGAATTGACAGACAATACGTGGTAAGCGAAGGCAGCCTCCATCCCAAAACAGGTTTACCTTACGAAGCACGTTCTCTTGCCCCCATTGTAGAAGCCCCGGACTGGTTTGTTTCTTGGATGATTTCTCAGAAATTAGATAAGAAGAAAACTCTAGTCGACTACACTGAAGGTGAAGGCATTATTCCTGAACACTTTCGCAACGATGTCCTGACTTCTTTGGGTGGCGGTTTACGACAGAAAGGATTGAACTACGATGAAATCCTACCCATCCTCAATCGGATTAATGCGGAGAGATGCGTTCCAAATCTTCCTGACTCCGAGTTAGAGACAATTTGTGCGTCAGTAAGCCGTTACGAGCCTGGCAAGCCTGATATCATATTGTTAGGCGGCAAAGTGTTGGTGGACGGTAAAGTTACCAGTGAAGCGCCGATTCCAGATTCATCTCCTACAATAACACCCCAGGAGATGGAAGACGTTGTTCCTATCATCCCTCGCTCATACCCCCGTTTTCCCGAATGGGTAATGCGCGGTACTAGCATATATACCGGTCTTGTCGAGCCTTTTTGTTCTGTGAATTCCAGATATCCTGAGATGATGTTCATGCCTGCGATAGTTTTATTTTTGAATTACATGGGTACAAAAGTTCGCATCAAGATGAAGGATGACAATCTTAGCATCTTCATGGTATTAATTGGACGAGCCGGTCGCGTAATCAAATCTTCATGTGTACAAGATGCTATCAAGTATTTTGAACTCATGGGCTGTGTAGGACATGGAGAACAAGGTGCAAACAATGCCAACGGTCGAGCTCTGGTATTTACGCCAGCTTCTCCTGAAGGGTTAGGCAAAGAAATGAATCGTCTAAATTGCAAGAATGGAATTCTTTTCTATGATGAACTCTCAACTTTGACAAATAAAGCGAGCATAGAAAGCAGTACTCTTACATCAGTTCTTCTTACATTATATGAATCCGGTAAATTTCAGAACATCGTCAAGTCAGTGAAAGACAGTTATTCACTTCTGCCCGGTTCATATTGCGCTTCTTTGATTGCTTGTTCGACTGACAAGAATTTCGCGCTAAACTGGAGTAAACTGGCTGGCAAGTCCACAGGTCTTAACGACCGATTCTTCTTTTTGCTTCAACCTCAAGTACTGAAAGATCTCACAGAACATCTCCATGTCCCCATAATGCCAGAAGCCTGCGCGAAAACGCGACAGTTGATTGACAAAGCGATTGAGAAGAAAGTTTATTGCATTGTGGACACAGCCCCATTGAATATATTTCTGAGAGAGAATCAGAACAATAATCGTGCCTATCATCGCGCCGAGAAATTTGCTTTATATTTTGCTATCGATCTGGGTTTAGATGAAGTAGACGAGGAGTGTATCGAGCGTGGCTTAGCGTTGGTTGAGTACGAGATGAAGGTCAAGAAGTATGTGCGTGTGTATGAAGCGGCCACGAAGGAAGGCGCTTTGCAAATGGAGATTATGCATCATCTAGAAAACTCCGGCGGAATCATGCCTCGGCGAGATCTGGAGCGTAGCGTGCACCCCGAACGCTACGGTACATCCTTGTGGGAGAAAGTGTATCTAGGCCTTATCAAACAAGGTTGGTGCGAAGAGCAAGGTAAGGGGACGAAGGGAGACCCTAAACGATTGATAGCATTGCGTCTGCCAGAAGACGACGATTAAAAGGAGATAATGAAAAATGGGTGAATTGGATTATCAACAGGGTTTGAAAGATCAAAAGCGCATCGCTTTGCTGGCTTGCAACTCACTTGGAGCGACGCTTGTAGAGTTTGAATCTGGCGGTCAGGATGCTATAATTGAAATTCCCAACTACGAGCGTCTTGTTCTGCGTATTCGTCATCGCAGGCAACCATGGGTTGTGCGGAGTCCGTTTCGTTACGGCCTAGAAACTTATTCTGGTATACAGTTTAATCTGTCAGATTTTTTAGTCTATAAACCTCCTTTTTTAGACATAGTTGAAGATTGTGACAGTGCCATTCGCTGGGCGTTCATCAGCCCAGAGCGTTATGTAACTCTTTCTAAACAATGCTCTTACGACGACAGGGCCAATATTGACGGTAAGTATCTACCGTTTGTGAATATTCCCCACGCGTGGTATGAGAAAGGTAAAATAACACTTGACAAACTTCCTGTTCAGTGATAGATTTATACTTGGAGGCAGGAAAAATGCTCAAGAGTGAGATTACTTTAAATCAAGAAGTCAGGGTTCGCGGGAAAGGTGCGGCAATAGTAGTGGATCTGTGCTCTCAATACAAGCATTACGTAAAGCTTTTGTTTAGTGACGGCAAAGAGGAATTGGCGGATGTACAAGATATTAAAACACTTCCGCCGCCGCAGCAGAAAAAACCCAGAATGTTCTTTAATCCTGATCCTGTGCAAATGTATGCGTATATGGGGTTTGCAGCATCTGATCCTGAGTTTTGGCTTCCTACTTCTACGACAAAAGAGTTATATCAAGAGACGTGGGAGGAACTAGAAGAGGCTTTGAAAGAATCGCCTAAGGGTGTTACAATTGCTGAGAAACGAGTAGGCAATGCTTTTGATATGGTGGGTACGAAGCCGCCATGCGATGTGGATAATTTGGGGCGAGCTTTAGGTGTAAAATTCCATCCTTTTTTCAGTAATGAGAAGAGTGGGCTAGTTCTTCTTCACGGCGCAAGGAAAGCATGGTTTTTTCATTTTCTCCGTCACGGTTTTAAAGATGGGAGAGGCCCTCGTGATATTCAAATCATTCGTTCTACAGTACCCGTAGAATATCAATCTGCCTTTGATGCGGGCGCTAAAGGAGAATTTTCTCTTTGATTATATACGGTTCCGTTTGTAGTGGTATAGAGGCGGCAACTGTCGCTTGGGAACCGCTGGGTTGGAAACCAGCATGGTTTTCAGAAAAAGATCCATTCTGTAAAGCAGTTTTGAAGTATCATTACGGTCTTAAAGGAGATATTCTTCAAAACATTCCTGACCTAGGAGATATGACTGAAATTTATGATAAAAAAGAATTCAAAGAAAGAGAAATCAATCTCCTCGTCGGAGGAACTCCCTGTCAAGATTTCTCCCTCGCAGGTGACAGACGAGGCTTTGATGGAACTGGCGGCAACCTTGCCTTGGAATTTCTCAAAGTCCTCCACATCAAAAAACCTACCTGGTTTGTTTGGGAAAATGTGCCTGGACTCCTGTCTCTTAATCAAGGGCGGAATTTTGCATTCATCCGGTGGCAGCTTAGACAACTTGGATACGGATATGCCACAAGAATCTTGGATGCCGCCTACTGGGGAGATACCCCCCGAGAAAGAGTTTTCGTGGTTGGGTGTCTGGGAAACACAATCTATCCCCAACGAGTTCTTAATGAGACCGCTCCATGCTATAACAAGCTTACGAGAGGTGATAATGCGGAGGGGCGCGTACCTACTCTCATCTTCAGAAATGCGGGAAATCAAAACGCCAGAGGAGTTATGGCCCTTGTTGGTTCAGTTGTGTCGTCAAGCGGACAGACCAGACCGTATGGTTTTGAGCAAGGACGGGGACTTGATGCCGCCTGGGGAATCCAACGAGAAACTCCTAGAACTGAAGAAGCTAGGATGGGATTCCCTAAAGATTACACAGTACTTGATTCAGGAGATAACAAGAAATCATTCAATCGTCAAGGACAAGCTCTTGGGAACAGCATGGCAGTCTCAGTTATGCGAGCAATTGGAAAAAGAATCCAGCAAATTTCAAAAGGAGAAAAAAATGTCAATTAAATGTATAGAACCAGATTGTAACAATATGACAAAAAAATGGTCAGATGGGAATTACAGATGTAGAGTGCATCGCGGGAATAGAGAGGGGATATCCACATCTACATCTGCGCCCACGCTTGTATCTGCACCTACACTCGCGTCAACGCCTGCATCTACCTCTCGTCGCCAATCATTAGCAATGGAGATTGATCAATTAGAAGTTCTCATAGAAAATAAAAAACAAGAATTGAGAGAACTTCTTTAAACTGCAAAAATGAAACAGTATAAAAGACATTTACGTCGCCCAAACGATAGAAATACTTATTGCGGCATCAATGTTCGTTATGAAGATGAGTGTCGTAGTACTTCTATGTTTAACGGTCCTGGGGACGCTAAAAATTTAGCTAATACAAATTGTAAAAAATGTATAGCTTTTTCCTTGTTAGATTTTCCCAAATATGCTTTACACTGACTTTGAATCTCGCGGCGTTGTAAACCTTCGCGGGCAGAAGTCCGTCAGTTTGTACAATTATGTTCGTCATCCTCAGACAGAACCTCTTTTGCTTGGATGGGCATTCGATCAAGAACCTATCGAAGTATGGCAACTGCATGAAGGTCCAATGCCTGAAAAACTTCGTAAAGGGTTGAAAGATCCCAAAGAAGAAATCGCCGCATTCAATTCAAGTTTCGAACGCTATATGTTTAATTTCAAGTTAGGATTTAATCTACCTATCGAGCGATTTCAGGATCCGCAAGCCAGTGCTCGTTACCTTTCGTTGCCCGGCGACCTTATGGAAGTCAGCAATATTCTAGGATTGCCTCGAGATTTCGCTAAAGACAAAGAAGGCGATCGTCTCATTCATATGTTCTCAGAGCAGTCTCGCCGCAAAAAGAAAAGAGGCGAACCTGCCCAATTTTATTTTCGAGACTGGATTACGGATCCCGAGGATTGGGCTTTATTCGTTGAATATTGCCGGCAGGACGTCGTAGCGGAACGTGAAGTCATGCGTCGTGAGAAACTATTAGGTGTTTGGCCCCTTCCAGATTTGGAACGTAAGATTTGGATATTCGATCAGAAAGTGAACGATCGTGGCATTCCAGTAGACATTGACTTTGCCAAAAAAGCATTCAAATTAGCCAATCAAGAGAAGCAAGAAACGATTCAGCTGAATAATGTGAAAACGGGTTTAGAAAATTCGAACTCAAATTCTCAATTGCTTGAATGGGCAATGGGCCAAGGATATCTTGGACTGAATCCGGAGGATTCTGAAAAATATTCTCTGGATAAAGGTGTAGTCAAATCTCAGTTGAAGAACAATCAAAATCTGACGCCGCTTTGTCGTGAAGTATTGGAGAATCGAAAAGCTGCGGCTTCCATATCTTATCAAAAAATGGCAGCCATTCTTCGACAAATCAGTCCGGATGATCGTCTTCGTAATCAGTTCATTTATATGGGATCATCCCGGTGTGGACGTTGGTCTGGAAACGCAGTTCAACTCCACAACATGGCTCGGCCGAACGAAATTTTTGAAGATGAAGAGAATATAGATAAAGCCCGAGCCATGATTTATGCTGAAGACTATCAGAAGATTAAGGACACTTTTGGATCCGTGCTTCTGACCGTGAAATATAATATTCGAACAGCATTCGTTACCCGAAAAGGAAAACGATTCAACGTTCGAGATTTAAATGCTATCGAAACACGTGTGGGAGCATGGGTAGCCGGTTGTGAATCACTGCTCGAGGGTTTTCGGAACATCCCTGATTTCGATCCTTATATGGATTTTGCGATGAAGATGACGCAGATTCCGTATGAGATTCTGCAACGAGATAAGAAATCGAAAGATCCGGCTGTTAAAGCCAAAGCGAAGGCTCACAGACAAATCGCAAAGCCGGGTGTGTTAGGATGCATTTATCGGATGGGCGCGAAAGCTTTACTGGATTACGCTGAAAAAATGGGCGTCATTATGACGATGGAGCAAGCTGAAGAGGTTGTTAGAATTTTCCGTGAAGCATATAAAGAAATCGTTCATATGTGGTTTACGTTAGAGAAAGCAATTGCAGAGGTATTGGCTGAAGGCACTGTACGTATCAAGCGTGAAGTAGGGCCTAGCGGCTGCATCAAGATCGATAAATTTGTTTTCGATTGCGGTGGCAACCTTCGTACGATCTTGCGCATCCAATTACCTTCCGGCCGATATCTGCATTACATGGATGCTTCACTAGAAGAAGTGAAGATGCCATGGAAGGATCGGGAAGGCAACGATGTTTACAAGATGGCTTTGTGTTATGCCACCCAGGATCAGGAGACGAAGCAATGGGTGACGGTGACGTCACACGGCGGCAAGACCTTCGAAAACATCGTTCAAGGCATCGCCCGGGACGTTCTGGCAGCCAAATTGCTAGATTTTGAAGATGCCGGTATGCCTGTAGTGCTTCATGTGCATGACGAAGGCGGTACAGAGACGGAAGACGATTTGTTCGCTCCCGGACTGTTAGAAATGGGTTACATCATGGCTCGGCCGATCGATTGGGCTCCCGGGCTGCCTCTGGGTTCCGATGGGTTTGAAGGTTCATATTATAGGAAAGGATGATGACAAAATATCCAAATAAGAAAGGAATGTCAAATATCGAGTATTGGAAACAACGGAGAGAAAAAAGTGCTGTAGCAGGAGTTTGTCCTAGCCATAAAAATCAAAAGGTAGTTCCTGGTAAAAGGAGATGTCAAAAATGTTTAGATTCTTCTAATCTTTTCATAAAAAATCAGAAAAGGAAAAAGCAGTGTCTTAGTCATAAAAACGTACTGGCAGCGCCCGGAAAATACTATTGTCATAACTGCCTTGCTACTAAACGTTTAACTTGGTTAAGATCAAAAGGTGTAAACGAGAAAGAAATTCAAAAAGCAAAATATGCAATTGAGATTTTTGATGGGGTGTGTCGATGTTGCGGAACAAAAATTTCAGGAACAAAAGGATGGGCGCTCGATCACAGTCATGAAACAGGAAAATTTAGGGGTATTGTCTGTTCCAGTTGCAATATAGGATTAGGACACGCCAAAGACGATCCCAAAAAACTAGCGGCAATGGCTGAATATCTTCGTAAAAATAACGCTTGACATATGACTAGGCTTATGATATGATTATTTCATGGGAGATTTTATGAAAAAGAAGTTTTCGCCTATTTTAGGCGACCTTTCAAAGCTTACGCCAATAGAACAAGAGGCGTATGTTCTTTCAGCATGTGAATTTTTGCAAGTGCCTCCAGAATTAGGTGTCGTTGGCCTTCAGTTAATGGATACAGGCGATGGTGCAAGACAACTTATTTTATATGTCAAAAGAGGTGCAACCGATATTATTAGAGATCGTCGTAAGATTTGTGTAGATTCTTTGGATGAAGCCAATGGTGAGGGATATATTGGTTGGAAAGTTAAAGGACATGACTCAACTGGCCGCACTGAGATAGCTGTCGGTGCAGTATCAATTAAAGGTTTAACAGGTCGAGCTATTGCCGATGCAGTTGCTTTTGCTCAAACGAAGGCTATGCGTCGAATGACTCTTCAGTTCGCTGGTGGCGGGTTCCTGGATGAATTGGAAATCAATGAGAAGACCACTAGTATCGCTAATTCAGCTCAATCATTAAAAGAGATTTCGCAGCCTATCGCTGCACCCAATATACAGGCTGGCAAAGACATTACGGATGCTTCCAAGACAATCCCCGCGTCGACCCCCACCACACCCCCACCTCCGCAGCCTGAGCCGCTGGATAGCGCAGTAGGAGCTATTTCGGTAACGGCGGCTCCGGCTCCGGAGGAATCTAAGAAAAGGCCGAGGGGGCGTCCCAAAAGGGTTACATTGGATTCACCGATGATGGGTTCTGAAGAAGCGTCAAAAATTGTGAAGACATTCGGAGCGACCGGTCCAATAGAAACCGTAATCGTTCCTTTAATTTCCGCAAGCACACCCGAATCGAAGTCTCCGGAGGCGGCGATCAAGGTAACGGAACGGGAGCCGACAGTTACATTGCCAACTTCGGCTCCCGAAAGTGCTCCTGAACCAAAGACGTTGCCTTTTAATGGCACGCATGTCACAGAAGAACAGAAGGTGGATTTTCGCAAGCGATTAGCTAAGTATGTGAATGAGATTCTTCCCGCGGGTGGTTTTCTACAGTCTGAGAAGTTGGGTAGTCGTAATGACAAGATGAAATTATTCGTGAAGGCAATGTTTCCAACTGTGGATACGAAGGTTCTTTCGCTCGAGCAGTGGACTCATTTCTTCAGCTACATGGACGAGGCAGTCAAAAATCTAGGAGTCGAATCGCTAGTTAGAACGATAAACACTCAAATAGGAGAAATCCAAAATGAGCAATCTTCTGACGGAGCTTTGGACACCAAGCAATCAAATGCCTGAGGCGGTAACGGATGGATGTTCTTTTTATTGCGGGACATGTAAGGATGAAGGAAGGAGTTCACACGTGGAGTTGGACACGCATCTTAGATGTTCAATATGCGGTTCGGACGCGGTGGTAAGCCGCAATCGGGGCACACTCTATATGGGGTCACGACTATGAATGATAGAACTTTTTATTGTTTGATTTGGGTCATGTTTGCATTCGGTTTATATGGATTATCCGAACCGATTAAACCGAAGTATAATTGTGACTGCGCGGACATCTGCGCCAAGGTGCCTCAGGAAGCACGCTGCCAAGTGCGACTCTGTAACGGAAATACCCGATGAAAGAAACTAACGAACAATTGATTGCTCGTAAGGAAATCAAGTCTGCTTTAGATAGCCTTCTACAAGTTTGTCGAAGAAACCATGCAGCGTTTTGCGGTTTCGTGTGGGGCGACGATCCGTTCGTTTTCATACGTTTCGGAAACGTGAGAGAAACAGGCCCAGATTTTACTGCTTTACTATTGAAACTGGAGGATTTTGCTGAACAGCAGCAGGAAAAGGGATTAGTCGTAAAAGATCCCCTCAAGGAGCCTAACTGATGATCAAAACTTGGATTTACGTGACGATGTTGATCGTCGCTGGAATTCTTACCTTGCTTCTTGGAGCAGGAAAGTTGTAATTGGGTTGCGACCAACGCAAAAAAGGAGAAAATATGAGAAAAGCATTAGCAATGATTTTACTCGGATTGTTCGCGGTCGCTTCCGCTTTCAGTTGCGACTCGAGCTATCCGAACGGAGTTCCGAAGGGCAAATTGACTGTATACGTTCAATCAGTCGAGTCCGACTATAAGACTGACGGTTCGAACGATGCAATTCTCACACTCATGCGAGTTGCAGTTCCGATATCCCTAACATATACGGCTACGAATGGAAACACGTACGTCGAAGTCGACAATGCTAAGGACGCCAATCTGATCGTGCGCGTGTACGGGCATCACAAGGAAGGCAGCGACAAGTATAGCATGGACCTAGTCTTTTACGGTTTGGGCAAAACAGCTGACGGCCACACTCTATTCACGGCTTTCGGCGATCCCGAGCCGAATATGGGAGCAGCCCTGGACCAAGTGATTGCTTCTACCCAGGACTTCCTTCAGAACGGCTGGACTTGCGACAAGTAACATCGAAGTTGCCAGTTCGCTACTGGCTGATCTGGTGGTAGCAGGAAGTGCGGCTCGCTTGTGAAGACGAGCACAGCAACGCGCAATTTAGAAGCCGATAGGCTTAGTGTTGCATGTCGCATCCTGCGATCCGGGTAGCACCAGTGAGAATGCCAAAAATCCCGGACCAATTTTAAGATGAGAATGTGCCGTGGCGGAATAGAAAGCGGTCGGCAGAGGCTTTAGGGGAACATCCCGATGACGATCGGGCCAAGACCTACTGCTGGCCGGCCATTAGTAGACGCTAGGGAAGAAACGGGCGGGGACGACAAATAGCGCAAGCGACATTGTTACTCCGTAAGCTACAATCTCGAGCCCGAAACGGTATAGGAACGGGTATCCGGGGTGGATACTGGAATCCCCGGCGGCGCATCTTCATGAATTGGACAATGAATAGGAGACAAATAGATGGAATGGACAACAGAGGAAGAGGCAGCATTCGCAAAACTCATGGAAGTCGGTAAATTGAATCGCTTGCAAGCGATTCGTTTATTCTGCGGTTGTCGAAAGAATTTAGAACGAGCTTTAAAATCGATTGAAAAAACTCGAGTAGTCGAGGCGCAGGCTCAGGCGGAGGAATAAATGGCGTTCAAGATCTATTCTATAAATCGATATGACATTTTTCGCGGCGAAAAGCACAACGATCGCTGGTATGTCTACGATAGGGAAGACGACCGATATGTAGGCGGAAATTTTGCCACTCTCAAGGAAGCCAAAACCTGGATAGGAAAACAGTGAGATCTAATGCGACAGTAACCCTCATTGAAGAACAAGAAACGGCCATCAATGCCAAGGATGGGGTGTGGGTTGTGTTGGCCGGCCCTGGCTCCGGAAAGACGACCGTTTTGGTTCGGCGATATGTGAAGATGATGATGTCGGGCATCCCTACGAAAGATATGCTCAATTTAACCTTCACACATAGTGCAGCGCAAGAAATGGCCGAGCGCGTCGGCCTGTTAGATGCTAAGTCTGTTTTCCGAACATTTCATAGCTTTGCTTTAGACATGCTCAAGCAAGAGCGTGATAAATTGTCTTTCGCCACTTGCGATACAATTATTCCCGTCGAACTCCAAGACTATCAGCTTATGTTCGATCTGGTCAAAATATATCCTGCGATTAATTGGCGAACACTTCAGGAAAAAATCACAATTTGGAAGTGTGCCAATGTCCAACCTGATCGGGCGATTGATGAAAGTCAATCCAACGGTATCGAATACTTCTATGCTCACGCTTATCGAGATTATGAAATCAAATGTCGGCAACAAGGTTGGTTGGATTTTTCTTCTCTCATGGAAGAAACTGTTAAACTTTTGGAAACGAATGAGGAAGTCAGGAGTCGGTACAAACGGAAGTACATCGCTGTAGATGAAGCGCAGGATTGCGACGAGCTTCAATTCAAACTTCTGCAATTAATTTTTGATGGTAATATTTTTGCTGTAGGTGACGAGAATCAACTGATTTATGAATGGCGCAATGCCAAGTCCGGAAACTTGACTAATTTTGCTCAAGTATTCCCGGGCGCAAAGATTCTTTTCTTGGGTACTAATCATCGAAGCACTGGAAGTCTGGTTCAATTTTTGAGAGAGATCCTGCCTGTGGATAATGGTTTGGCTTCTTATATGCGAACATATAACGATGACGGGCCCCCGTTCACAATCACACGATACGCAGATGAACAGGAAGAGGCGGAACAAATCCTAAAGAAGATCACCGATCCTTTGAATAGCGTAGTGATCGCTCGGACGAATCGGCAGCTCTTTGTGTTCCAAAGATTGTGTGCAATGAAAGGTATCAAATACAATTTTTTAGGCAAGAAAGATTTCTGGGAGCAGAACGAAGTCAAAAAACTTCTTAGTCTAGCCAAGGCATACCCGTCTTCCGGACTCGCGAGCTCTGTTCTGACTCACCTGATCCAAGAAAATAATCTCATTCATCTCTACTCACAAGCCGGCAGCAACCCCATGGAATCCAGTCCCGTTGAAAACTTGAATAGCATTGTGAAGATCTCGGCCGGTAAAGGCAACATGAAAGAGTTTCTGGATTATTTGCGCAAACTAACTCACGCACGTAAATCAGCGAAAGCACTTACTCTGTCGACGGTTCATCAATCGAAAGGAAGAGAATATGATTATGTTTATTTTGTAGGTGTAAAACAAGGAACAATGCCACATGATAATGGGGAACCCGCCGAAGAAGCAAGAATTTTCTTTGTCGGTGCAAGTAGAGCAGCTAAAGAGCTACATATATCTTTTTATAAATCTTTGAGTATGTATTTAATTAATTATCAAGATCGAATCATGGAGTTTCAAAATGAAGAGAAAGAAGAACGAATATAAATATCGCTATAATCGCAGAAAATTAGGTTTGTGTGATTGCGGTAGAAAACCTTTGAAGAATTTAAGATTGTGTAAAGTGTGTAGAGAAGCAAATGCCCTGAGAAGGAAAGAATATCTGAAAAAAGGATTATGTTATTGTAGTAGACCGATAGACGTGCAAGGTTTTAAAAAATGTTCTATTTGTCGCAAACAAACGAACATTAAAAACAGACAGATTAAACTAGAAGTAGTAAAAGAATATGGCGGAAAGTGCCAATGCCCAGGAGGATGCGATGTAACAAATCCTGATTGGTTAAGCATGGATCATATCAATGGCGGTGGAGTTGCGCATCGCAAAGAATTAAAAGTTATAGGCTTGGATTTTTATAGATGGCTAAAAAAGCACAAATTTCCAAAAAAGAATTTTCGTCTACTTTGTTATAACTGTAATTTGTCAAGAGGTCATTTAGGTCGTTGTCCTCACGAGGAGAAATAAATGAGTCCTTGTCTTTATGTAAATACCCGCGGTGAATCTTGGCGTAAACACAGCTATAGCGCGGGTTCGGATTATGACCAGAGCCCTTATAAATATTGGTTACGTCGCATCATAGGCTGGAAGGAAAAGGATAACAAAGCGTCCTTTCGGTTCGGCCGCGCAGTTGAAAAGGCTATCGAGTATTATCATGATAGCAATGGTCACGGAATTGTAGAGAAATTTCAAGAGCTCTGGCTTTCATCTCAGCAAGCAGAACTGGTCTATACCAAAGTCGAAAAAGATTGGGCCAGCTTGAATCGTGCCGGTACGGATATGATGCGCCTTTACATCCTTCGTCAGCCGTTCCTACCTATCCCGTTGGGCGGCAGTTCTGTCTTTCAGCGTGAGTACGGTAAGGAAGTTTTCCCCGGCGATCCTAACTACGGGGAGATCGTGGACGCCGGCAAATTAGATATCGTATGCTATGTGGATCCGGCGCATCCGATGCTTACCAAAGTACATTGGAGGCCGGAATACGGGCTTCTACGGCCCTTAATTGTTGATATGAAGACTAGCGGAAAGGATTTTCCAGAGAACCCGGGTATTGCGGCATTTGATAAGCAGCTCCGACGATATTCCTGGCAATCTGGTATCCGCGATGTTGCTCTTCTGTGGTTCGTAAAGAAAGGGCATACAGTCAAGAAAGGAAATAGCGTGACTCTTCTCGCTGATGTCGGTAATTTCAAGGCCGGTGACGAAGCTGTAGTCGCCCAGATGACTCCTGATAAGGAAAAACCCTCAGCCTATCTCGTCAAGAATGATTACATGGTTGAGGAAATGGAAAAAGCACAAGGCAAAAGGGAGAACGGCGATTTAGATACAACTAAGGCAGCCGTAGAAAGAAAGATGCAATGGCTGACGGAGTATGCCCCAATCATTTCTTTAAATGACATCACAAAGCAGCGGCTTCAATTTAATACCGGTTTTGTTACCCAAGAATCGGCCAATGACGCGGGATTGATTGCCGGCCGGCAGATTGTGGAGATTGTGAATTCATGGAAGAACAAACAGTGGCCCAACACGTTCGGCATTCGTTTTCCTCAAGACGATCGACGCGATCCGTATTTCCGTGCTTTCGTTCTAAATGACGAAGCTTTTAAGTCAGAGCATTTCAATCAAACAGAGCCTAACCTCGATGATCTATTCGAGGAAGATTCGGAACCGGAGGAACAGGAATGAAAGCTCTAACATTGATTCAACCGTGGGCAACTCTTATTATTGACGGGCGTAAAAAGATAGAAACACGTTCTTGGAAAACAAAACTTACTGGCATATTCGCCGTCCATGCCGGCAAGAAAGTCGATACATATGCAGCTGAGAGATTCGGATATGATCCGACTCAGTTGCCGACGAGCTCGATTTTAGGTACGGCAGAACTCTATGATTGCTTCCAATTCACCGAAAATACGTGGGAAGAAATGAGAGATACCGAGGAAGTCAAATATGGAGATTTTGATGTCGGCCGCTACGGCTTTCGACTTCAAAATGTAATCGAATTCGAAGAACCAATTTCAGCCAAAAGTTCATTAGGATTTTGGGAATGGGAAGGACAAGAATGAGTGAATTCATTGAAGTAGAATGTGCTAATACAGCTTGCAAACGGAAAATTCTTTTTGAACCGAGAACAGTCGGAATACCCGCCAAAACTTACTGTGATTATTGTTGCGCTGAAGTATCCGAACCACCTAACAACGATGACGGAAGCAAAATGGAGTTAAGAACGTGGGAGGTCGATAATGATGACGATATTTTGCGTGATTAAGGGATGTAAGAATTTCGTGAAAGTCGTGAATTCGACTGCCAACACAAAATTTCTCTGCCGAGATCATACGCCTCTCGCTCCGGATGTTGTGCGATTTCAAGAATATCAGTTGGACCATGATATAGATTCCGGTACGTCTCCACAAGTAGATGCATCAGATGAAGCATCCATCGTTCAACTCCCTAAAGAATTACATCATTGTGAATGTATAGATGAAGAACTCCTCGAAATGAATGAAGAAGAATTAAACGAGCTCGAAGAGGATGAATTCGAAGAGGACGAACAGGATGAATAATTTACGAGCAATTTCTAAGCAATTGCGCAATACGTTTGATGGCAACGACACCTTTGTAAAAGGTGGCCATCAAATCTTAAAAATACGTCGACCTCGAAAGAAAATCCCATTCTGGGCTGTCAATAATCAAAAAACAAAAGAACTTTTATTAAGATCGTTTCCCAAAATGAATACAAATTTAAATCAACGAAAACGTGCCGGACATTGGGCTAGAATAATCAATCTTTATTACAAATTACAATGGAGCAGAGGACAGATAGCGGCAGAATTAGGGGAATCTTATGTAACTATCGATACTCTTATCCGAAGTATCAAACGAGCCGGTGAAGGTTTACGATGTAACGGCAGCGGAAGCCGAACCAGAAAAAAGCGTGCCTGTATCAACACATAAGTTAGGAGGACGGCCCGGCTAATACCCGTATTTGTAAGCCGTTCAAATCATGGCTGTTAATAAGTCAGTTCTGGTGCATTCTTGCCGGCTTCAACCGCGGAGCCTGACCCGGGATCTTGTAGTTTCGGGTGATCTATATGTGGGTGAGTTGGGCATTAATTTGGCACAGCAGGAGGGATACCGCGCTCTTCCCAAGTCCTGCCGATGCAAACGTTACGTGACTGTAGCCCAGGCAACCGAATTTGAGGCTCAAGGTTGGGCCGCCTGGATCGTGCAGTTCAAACGAAAGAAAGGTGAGGTAGTTCTAAACACTGATGTCAGCATGAAGCTCTACATGCCGGTGCTTCGAGAACGGGTGCCTCGAGTGGATTTGATTTCTCGGGCTGATATCGAACGAGCCTATATCGGAAGTGAAAAAATTTCAGCGCACTACAAATACAATCCGACTACGCAACGATACACAGTAGTGCGCATCTTTCCAGAAGGGAGTTCAGCGAAGGAGTGGATGGCTGAAGCAGATGTTGAAGTCAGATTTGAAAGGCGCATTCGTAAGCAGTTCAAACGATATATAGAAGAGTGCCACAACATCACAATGAGTTTTCGGCAACAGTTGATCGTTCCGTTCAAGCCGGATCCATTTGAAGGGCGACCTCTTATTATGCTTCACGAGTACGATGCGACCAATGACGGGCGCAAACCGGCCCCGGGAGTAGCGGAACTTTACGAGACCGGATTATCCCTATATGACATTTTTAACGGAAACCGGCCGAAGGATTTGAAGTGAATTCGAGTGGCGTGTGGTCTAATTGGTAGGACGCTTCACTGTTAATGAAGACGGTGCTGGTTCGAGGCCAGCCGCGCCAGCCAATTGAAAGGAGATGAATAATGAAAAGAAGAATAACGAAATATGTGGTAATAGAACGACGTGCATTGAAAGAGATGAAGCGATCTTTGTTTTTTCTGGAAAAAATACGTAAGAATCCGAAGATTATGAAAGCATTAGCGAAGAGAGGATTGACAATTGATCTTCGAGGGGTAGAGTTAATTAAGGAACGGCTTAATGGAATCTAAAGATCAAAAAAAGAAGATGCATCGCGATAAAAAGAATGGCGCGGCTCGAGAAGCTTGGATTAAGCAGAAACGCCTCGGCCGACCGAAGCAAGTTTGGATTGAGAATCATTGGGAGAAAATATGATTCGAATCAATATGTTGGATCCGAAAAAAATAGCTCTCAATCTTGCAGTTGCTAAAGCATTCAAAGAAATTCGCAGTCGATCGTTTTCGGGACGAAACCCTCAGTTAGGGAGGATGATCAATTGCCCGGTTTGTATTCGCCGGCATCGGAGTGGTATCGTATGTGAACCCAAGTACGCCGTCGGTCGATACGATCTTGCTCCTGAGGGTGAAAAGACGCTTCTGATCACATCGCAGACAACTTTGAAAGGTGTGTATGGAGCCAAAGCATTTGCTAAGAAGAGAATTCATCCGCATCCTAGCAAGAGAAAATTGCATTTGGTCGAGAGAACTCAAAACCTTTTTCCACATAATGCTCCTTTCTTCACCGATCCTAGAGAAGCTATGAAAGAATCTAGGAAAGAAGCATTCCGACAATTGAAAACAGAGAAGAATGTTACACGAAAAAAGAGCATGAGACGCAGCGATAATTCTCGGCGTATCAATGCCGGATTGACTGTCTTCATTCCTGAATGGGGCGTTCCTTCAAAACCAAAGGCAGCGACAATAGCGAAACGTAGAGAGAAGCAAGCCGCAAGGACAAAGGCAAATGAATCTCAACAACGTTAGTATTGGTATCAAAACATTTCTCCGAGACGGCGCGTTATTCAATACTATTGCCGCGATCCGTCGCACTATGCCTGAAGTCAAAATGATCATTGCAGATGACGGTGAGATGTCCGAAGAGAAAGATGGAATTTACGCCGATCTAGAAAAGGAAGGTCACACGATTATTCATCTGCCGTTCGATTCCGGATTCGGCATGAAGTCGAACCGAATCGCAGACGCTCTTTCCAATCCCTATCTTTTGATCGGTTCCGATGATTTTGATTTTAATCCTTCATATGTTCGAGAGGGCATTGAGAAAATGATGGAGATTTTGGACAGCACAGATGTGGATGTTATAGGCGGTCGAGTCGGTTGGCCCTATGAGTTCGATTTGGAAGAAAAGGAAAACGGTGTCGTAATTGAGCGCCCGGTCAAAGTGTCGGGCCCCACGCCGTGGTTCGTAAAGTGCGATTTGACGGTTAACTACAAACTGGTTAAAAAGCATGTTTTTGAAAAGGCTCGTTGGATGGATTCAATTAAAATAGGTGGGGGAGAGCATGCTTATTGGTTTTTGTTATGTAAAAAAGCAGGATTTAAAGTGGCTTGGGCCCCAGGAGCAGAAATAAGAGAACAGAAATTATCCCATGACTCCAGATATTGGTCTTACAGAGCCCGATCTAGTGATAAAGCTCGCCCTTGTTTTGATGCTATAGGTGTTAAAAAATATATACTGGGCAACGGACAGGTAGACTATCAATTATGAATCCTGGAACAATTACTTCTCTAAAAGGTTTAAAATTTAATCGATGGACGGTACTTGACTTTGCAGA
>JAPCJV010000020.1 GCA_027886785.1 Nitrososphaerota archaeon
GAATCGAAGTCAAATTCGGGCTGCTCATCTTCGGGATATTCCAAGCTGCGATTTCTAATAGAGATCAGCTGGGTAAGTTGGGATCGAAGCGAATTTTTCATAGCGAGGGCTTCATAGAGTTTCATTTTCTTCTATCCACCAATACCATTTCAAATAAAATTGCTATCCTTGCTGCTACTTTTTCTCAACAAAGGCGGATGATTTGGATGATTGCACTATTTATTCCTAGCCTTTGTGTCGAATGGATTTTTCGGTCAACGTCATCGAGTAGCAATAAAGGAATTCGGAGGCTTCTCCCGAAAGATAAGGTTCACATCCCCCATAGTTGAATAATCGACCTCGCGATAGCTCCTTTCTATTCTGTGTAAGAGATTCATTTCGACGAGCTTTGAAACGATATCGAGCAGCGCTTGCGATGTTCAGAAAAAGAAGGGATTGAGAGCCCTAAAAAAGGGGGGCTCTTTTCTTCGCTAACTTGCAGGGACGACAGTGTTGAGGATTGCTGTTGTGGATTCGCCAGTGAACGAGGGGTCCATGAGCAAGCTCTTGACCGCACTCTTGGAATATGCCAGCGAGCCCGACGCGAACGCTAGCTTGGGTGAGGCTAGCCAGATATAGGGAGCGTCGGTCCAGATTTGCTTATACGCCACCGTGCAGTCACTTAGAAGTTTAGTCTGGTTACCTGTCGAGGTCCAGTCATCTACGCACTGCTGAGTTGCGGGAGAGTAATAGTTGGCGTAGTCTGCTCCAACACCCTTGGTTTGGAGGAAGGAGAGCCATGCATCGGCTGGAGTCGGGGCGTTGGGAGCATAACTTGGGTATCCCATCCACGTAAAGTGGGCTTCAGTCTGTGTGTAATTCAATGATGTCGAGTAAGGCCCGTATCCCGCCACGTACGGGAATCCAAGCTCGCTCGGAGGAATCACTTCAACGTTGACAGGAATCCCGATGGCCCCGAGATCCGACTGGATCACTTGAGCTCCAGAGATACACACTCCACATCCTGCTACGATCCTGAAGTCCAGCGGTTGAAGGGCACCCGTGTTGACTCCAGAAGCTTTCACGTCTGCCATTGCCAAACTCAGATTGTAGTTATAGGGTGGCAGATTCCCCAGATCGTAATATTGCGAGAATGCCGAGTACTCAGGGCCGACAAGCGGGGCAGCCTGGCCGAAAAAGACTTTCTTCCACAAATCCGAGTAATTGATCGCGTGCACTATCGCCTGTCTTATCAGAGTAATGTTTGTTGGATAGCGGAGTGAGTTTATCCCCACGCCTTCGATGATCATTGATTGGTTGGGTATAATGTAGGCACCGAATTTGTCGGGATTCGCCTGAATAAGAGGCCAGTCCTGTGAAAATATCGTGACTACCTGAGCTGCTCCCGTCGACAGGTCAGTGTATCTGACTAGGTCATCCTGCTTCCAGTAAACGAAGATCGTCTTGTAATGTCCAGGATCCAGGTAAGGATTAGCCTGTATCTGCGCCGCAGTCAAATTGTTTCCCCAGTAATTCGGATTCTGCTGGAATTCCTCGTAGCTGGCAGGTGAGTACTTTGTCATTATGTACGGGCCGGTGCCGGGGGTGATGAGATTGTCAAAGGCCGAGTTGGGTCCGCTAGCCGGGGTGCCGAATCCTCCATTGTTTACGATAAATTGAGAATCAACCATTACACCAGCGAACTGCGAAAATACGAGTGGAGTGAATGCAAACGGTGCCTTGAGATTTACGACCAGGGTATGTGCGTCAGGGCAAGAGAAGGGCCAAGAATTGTTCTGCATTAAGGCAAGAAGCTGCGCAGATGGATTAACGATTCCGGTCCCGTTCATCAGGTTTACGACTGAAGTACCGAAGTTCACATGGGTGAAATTGAAAATTGGATAACCCGTCATAAAGTTCGAAGCATTACTTTGTACCCAATACACATTGTACCACTGCGACCATACCTGATAACAGTTGAAGGGATCGCCGTTCGAAAAAGAAACTGTCCTCAAGTGGAAAACGTAGTTCGTCCCATTCGCGCTTGCCGTCCAGCTTTGTGCCAGATCTGGTTCGGCAACCACGGTTCCGTTCTGATATAACGCATTGCCGTTATCTGTCGTCAGAGGTTGAAAAACGGATTCCAACCACCAGTTGGTTCCCGTCTGGAAAAAGGCAGCGGCAAACGGGTTAGCTCCGTGCCCGTCAAACAAAGCTTCATCCACAGTGAGAGTACTCGAAGCGCCGGAACTACTGGTTGAAGACGAAGAGGAGCTTGAACTGGAGCTCGACGATGAAGATGAACTCGAAGAAACGGATGAACTGGATGACGAACTGGATACTGAATTCGATGTGCTCTGTGACTGCGAAGTGGATGAAGTGGAAACTACAGAGGAAGTGGACGAGGTAGATGCGATACTGGATGTACTAGGCGTACTGGTGGTAGAGGCGGAAAGCAAGATCGCTGCAGCGCCTGCGATTACAATGATTACAACTATAACTACGACGATTATGACTCGGCTTATAGCTAGCAAGCTAAACGGATTTTTCTTTCGATTAGAAGAAGACACAAAGATCGCGATTCCCAGAGCGTTATTTAGGATTTGCTACCATTCTTGAAATCGCATTAATCGCTCGCAGAATTCGTAATTACGTACAAGTAGGAACAATATTCCTGATTTTGGCACCCTCTTCGTGGAATAGGCCTGATCATTCCAGAATAGTGAAGAATCGTTAGTTTCTCCGCGCGAATAATTGAGTACTCTTGGGCCAGCGATTCAAAGTGCCGTCAATTGTCAGCAATGAATGGTTCTGTCAAGTCTTCGTCTGGTGGATAACTGAAAGCTCGACGAGCTTTTCTCCATCCATACTACTTCTCAACTTGGAAGCATCGACTTTCAGGAGTACTCCTTCCTTACAAGGTTCCTGCACCATCGCTTCACCTGCTTCCCCTTCAGACTGGCTGAACCTCAGCCAGCCTCTGCGAGAGATGTTTATGACAGCTATAAGATCTCTGTCACGCCACTTCCCACACCTTTTACACTAGAGCTCCCTTCTATGCGCTCTAGAGAATCTGTCCTCTTGGAGTCTCTCCCCGCATGCCGGACAGTCCTTAGATGTACCTCTGGTCTCAGTCCTTGTTAATTGAATAACTGGAACTCCTTCCCATGCCGCCTTGTACTCGATCTGCCGTTTAATTTCGTACCATGGTATGGAATTCATCCTTGCTCGAAAATTCTTGCCTTGAAAATTTCCTTTCTTGAATAGATTACGCAAGTTTCTGATGTCTTCAAAGACCAAAACGCTACGACTCTTTTTCGCCAGCTTCACTACTTCCTTCGACACCCGATGAACAAGCTGCTGGACACGTTCAGCTCTCCGCTTTCCGTATTTGGATGTCAGGAGCTTTCTGATTCGCACATCATTTCTTTTGAACGATCTTATGATTTCTCTGGTAGATTTGGCAATCTCCTCAGCTTTCGTTAATCCAAATTGTACTGCGGAAGTGTCATTTCCACATGTTACATTGGACGCGTTTCGATCGATTCCCCAGAATGCTTTGGGTGCGTATGGAGTAACTTCTTTTCTAAAAGTGATGTTAAGAGAAGATTGTGAAATAGTGAAAGATCTTACGTGAATTCCATCTTGTCGGATTGTCTCCAGTGTGTGTTTTGTAAGACGGATCCTTATCCCTTTAGTTCTACTCTTTGTTCGAAAACAAAGAGAGTCATTCTTGATCTTGAAGTGGTAACACGAAACTAGAAGCGATTTTGTCAAAAACGGATCTTTTGTGGGAATCCCTCTTCGCAATGACTTCTTTCGGGATGCCAGTATCCCGGCAGCTTTTGAAATTGCAGTAAGACGATAGTATGAGGGAACACTCGCGTATCTCTGGCTGATCGACCTATAAAATAAACATGACAGTCTTTTCATGGACGGAAACGTCTGATTCGATTCCAAGCCTAATGCAGTCATTCACCATTGATTTGAAATCGCGCATCGACTCTGCCAATTCTGCGAGAGTCGGACCTGTGATTGATTGTTTTACTGATTTCAGGGCGAAAGGCAATTACGAGTCTTCCAGAGGAATTTTTCAGCGCTTATTGAAATGAGAAAAATAACCAAAACCATCATAAATTGTTGCGTTAGCAGAAAGCAAACCTCAGGTTAAGTAAAAGTAACTGAAAAAACCCATCGCCCCATCTAAGAACTTGAGGGATAGGATAGAGTGCCGTCACGTGTCAGCAGAGAGTTAATCTATTCGTTCAATTCCTTGAGCTTTCTCGTGACTCGGAAATGAAGGCAAAACTAACTTACACTGGAATCAGGGTAAAGGATCTTCAAAAATCAGTGGACTTTTACACGAAAATTCTGGGAATGAAGGAAGTGGGGAGATCGACAATTGAAGCTTCTAAGGGTGAGGTAGTCAATTTAGTTAGTGAGGACGGAGGACACTCCATCGAATTGAATTACTATCTCCCGGGAAGCGAGTTTCATACGGAGTACATCCCCGGGGAATCTTTGGATCATCTCGCCTTTCGGGTGGAAGATCTCGATAAAGCTCTTGATGAAGCTAAAAGAGCCGGGTACCCGACAACCCTGGATATGAAAGGTACCACGAGCCGGTGGGCCTTTATTCAAGACCCAAACGGAATATACATCGAACTCTTTGCATAAGATTTGGATGTCTAGCTGATCGGTTATGTGCAGAAAAAGCACATAGCCGGTAGTGACAAGCGCAATTCCCTCGCCTTAAAACCCCGTGAACGGAGATTGTTTCTTTGTTCGTCAGCTAATGAAGATCATCGATCCGGTGGGAGGGGCAGAATTCTAATTTTGCCCGAGATCAATCCCAACCTCCACACGCATCCCGAGGATTATTCCGCAGCTGAAAAAGCCAAGCGGAGTACCGATGGGCTCCGGATAGTGGTCAGGGACATCCAAAGTCCCTCGAACCTGTCCTATCAGCTCAAGGACACTACGGTAGATGATCTCGCCGAAGTTGCCGAAACGCTTGCAAAGTCTTACGGAATTTATCTCGAGTTCAATCGCGCGAAGACCGGCAATGAAAAAGACTGGATGTACATGATTCGCATATCGATCCCGGGCGGCGGACCGATATCACGAGAGCAGTGGGCGATTCTCGATGACGTTTCTGAAAAATACACGCAGACAGATTCGTACACCGGAAAAACAAAATCCTCCCTTCGCCTCACGACCAGGCAGAACATTCAGCTCCATTGGGTGAAGAAAAAACATCTAGCAGATCTAGTCAGAGAGGTTGCGTTTTCTGGATTTTACAGTTTGAATGGGTGCGGGGATAACGTTCGGAACGTAATGGGATGCCCTCTCTCGCATTACTCGAAGGTGTATGACGCAAACGCCCTGGCACAAAAAGTAGGAAAATATTTCCAGCTTCCCTCTGCTGCATACATGGAGATCTTCCAGATCGACCCGAACTTCCAAAGGGTGGATGACAACATTTCAGAATCCGAATCGGGCTGCGGCGGACCCTCGCAGTTTGAATACGGTGCGGGGCTGCTGAATAGAAAATTCAAGATCGCTTTTTCCGCGATCCATCTGGATGAAAAAACCGGAAAATACTCCCCGGATAATTGCGTCGAGCTGAGGACGAACGACATCGGAGTGGCTCCCATTCTGGAGGGATCCAAGGTGGAAAAGTTTCAGGTGTATGTCGGCGGGAGCCAGGGAGAGAAAGCGGGTCACGCGACTTTTGCCGCCATGGGCTCTCCTCTCGGAATATTTTCCAAATCAGATCTGATCCCCGGGTTGGACACGATCGTCCAAGTCCACAAGGAATGGGGGGACAGAAAAAATCGTCACTGGGCGCGGATGAAGTACGTCATTTACAAGATGGGGATCGAGTGGTACAAACAGCAGGTTCGAGCCCTCGGCGTAGATTTTGAAGCCCCGATCGAAGAATTTGACACAGGGCCGAGGTTCATGCATCATGGATGGATAAAACAGGAGTCAAGTGCCAATCTTTGGACATTTGGGGCGTTCATAGAAAACGGCAGGATCGTTGACGGTCACAATGGAAATTTGAAGAAAATGGTGCGCTTCCTCATGGACACCTATCCTATTGAATTACTATCTACCCCGAATCAGGATCTTCTTTTCGGCAATGTACCTGAAGACCTGAAAGTAAAATTTGAGCAGGATCTTTTTAGGTTTGGGTTTGGTCTTAGAAATGGAAGGGCGTATTCCACGCTGCGTACACTTTCCGGTGCATGCGTGGGTCGCGACACCTGCAGATTAACCTACACCGATTCCGAAAAGTTTGAACCGTACCTGATTGATCTTTTAGAGCAAAAGTGGGGACACCTCGCAGAATCAATTGGAATAACGGGATGCGAGAAACAGTGTTTCCGGCCGGCCACTAAGACGATCGGTTGGGTGGGGTCAGGACTGAACATGTACGCCCTAAAGCTGGGAGGGACGGAGGACGGGAGGCATCAGGGAGGATTGCTCGTAGATCCACTAACTCAAGACATCTATCTCAAGACCGTTCCTCGAAAGGAGGTTCCCACTGTCACCGATTCGCTTTTCGAGTTTTATTCTTCCAATAGATTAACGAATGAGGAAAGAAACGGTGCAATGGGCTATTTCTTCAGGAGGATTGGGCCTACCGCCATCATTGCATGGTTGAAGAAAGATCCCAGAATCTCACCTCTGATGGCTCGAACGATAAAGAATCCACTGGCACTGGAGAAAGATCCAAACCTCGCCAGCCCCAGCTTGCTTGAGCAAAGGGTGATGAAACCGGTACTCCCGGAGGCGCATTGATTTGCTAGTAGATCTCGCCCTAAAAGGAAAGAGTGCTCTAATCATAGGCAGGGGTGACGAAGTTCGGATCCGAGCTGACCAGTTTGTTGAGGAAGGAGCTAGAGTTACGATCCTTACTGACGAGGAAACGAAGAACTCGAATCACTTTAGAAAGGGAAAGCTCGAAATTCGCCAGGAGAACCTGAGCCGCTGGAAATTTGTACTGCAAAAGATCCGTCCCTTTGTCGTGGTGGTCTCTACGCGCTACCATGTGTTGGACGAAAAAATTGCAGGATATGCTCGAACATTGTCGCATCTTGTGTACGTGGTCGATAGACCCCAGCTGAACGACATCAACATGACCGGTGTCGCGAAACTGGGAGACGTGAGAGTCGCCGTTTCGACCCAGGGATTGAGCCCGGCCATGGCGGGGATTCTCCGAAGAAAAATCGAATCGATCATCGCCCCCGAAGATATTCTCCTCGTGAAACTCCAGGGGGAAGTGAGGAGCACGCTCAAGAAACAGATTAGCGATCCCGAGCGCCGGAAGAAACTCGTCTACAGACTGATCCGTGACAAGAAGACACTCTCCTTCCTGAAATCGAAGCGGTTTGAAGAAGCAAGGACCCGGGCTCTGGAAATTATTGCAGCCAATTCCAAAATTGTGTGAGAAAAATGGTATTTGGGAAAGTGTATCTGGTAGGTGCGGGTCCTGGCGACCCCAAGCTCCTCACGGTCAGAGCGCTTGAAGTGTTCAAGATGGCACAAGTGATCTTGTACGACAGACTGGTCTCTCCGGAAATTCTGGATTTGCTTCCAGCAGACTCAAAGAAGATCGATGTAGGAAAGTCCCACTCCGATCGCGCATGCACAAATCAACTGGAGATAAATCGTCTTTTGGTGGAGGAATCAAGAGCAGGGAATACAGTTCTCCGACTCAAGGGTGGGGATCCGATGCTTTTTTCCAGAGGAGGAGAAGAGCTCGAAGTCCTGGATGCCGAGGAAATTCCATGGGAGGTAGTTCCAGGCGTGAGTTCCGCGACGGGAATCTCCTCGCACCTCGGTATACCCCTTACTCACAGAAAGATATCCTCTTCAGTTGCATTCGTAACTGGACACGAAGAACCCCAAAAGGACGAACCAAGGGTTGATTTTGAGCGGCTCGCAACAGCGGTCGATACTCTTGTTATTTTCATGGGTGTTGCAAAATTGCAACAAATTGCAGAAAAACTTGTCATAGGAGGAGCTCCGTTGTCCAAGCCAGTTGCAGTCATTGAAGCTGGAACCACGCCCCGCGAGAAAATTTACTTTTCGTCTCTGGGGGAAATTCTGGATGGAGCTTTGAAAGGAAAAGTAAATTCTCCCGCGCTGGTTGTCGTTGGCGATGTTGTTCACGTGACAAAGCAACTTAGAGGAGAGACCGTCGTTGCTGATATTGAATATGAAGCTCTTCAACGGGAGCTGATGCAATTGCCGGCGACTTGGTGTGCTGCAACAGAATACGCCTAAGATAGGAAATAAATGGATTTTTGGAAAATACGCATAGAGTGATCACGATCGGAACTAGAGGTAGCCCGCTCGCACTTGCCCAAACGCAAATTGTAATTGATTTGTTGAAGGCGAAAAGTGGAACTGGCGATTCTGGTATTCAGATCCGAAGAATAAAAACCGAGGGCGACAAACTCTCGCAAGGGTCTCAAGGATTCTTTGCGGGGAAAGGATCCTTTACCAAGTCAATAGATCGAGCGTTGGCCGAAGGGGAAATCGATCTGGCAGTGCACAGCTTGAAGGATGTTCCAATCGTCGATTTTAGTTCCAATGTGATCGAAATTGCAGCTATCCCGAAACGCGAATCCCCGTACGATGTGCTTGTTGCAAAAAATGGGAAGGAAACTCTCAGAAGTCTCCCGCGAAAGGCGAAAATCGGCACGAGTAGTGTCAGGAGGGCGTTGCAGCTTCGATCGTTTCGACCGGATCTCCAGATCGTTGATGTCCATGGAAATGTCCAAACCAGGTTAGAAAAACTAAGGGATTCCGATCTCGATGCGATTGTCCTTGCAAAAGCTGGGTTGAATCGCTTGGGACTGAAAGGGGGGCGGATACTTCCCAAGAGTATAATGCTCCCGGCAGCAGGCCAGGGAGCGCTCGCGGTCGCGGTCAGAAAAAAGGATTCCTTCACGAAATCATTTGTCTCAAAAATTGATCATGAACAAACGAGACAGGCGGTTACTGCCGAGATCGCATTCACGAGAGAGATGGGCGGAGATTGTAACTTACCGGTCGCGGCGCTTGCAACTATTAGAAGGTCTAAACCTCGAAAGCTGATCTTAGAAGGGATGGTGAAACGCTCTGACTCGCGAGATACAAATGGGGTCGCACGATCCAGGATCATGGGTCCTCCTAAGGACGCGGAATCGCTCGGCGAAAAACTGGCGTTACGCCTAAAGAAAATTTGTCGAAAGTGAATAAACCATTGACTTCACAACTAATCGAAGCAAGAAAACTCGATTACCGAAATCATTCTGTGGCCCCTTTAAGCGGCCGTACAATTCTAATCACTCGCTCTTCCGGAGGTAACGAAACTGAAAGAGCTAAACTGGAGACCCTCGGAGCTGAGATTGAGGAGCTCGAAGCGATAAAAATCTTTGACCCTTCCTCCTGGACTAGGTTTGACGAAGCTATCAGAGAAATTGAAGAATTTGATTGGATCGTTTTTACCAGTGCGAATGGGGTTCGCGGTTTTTTTAGAAGATGTTCTTCCCAACAAGTAGCGACAGAATTTCTGGGAAAAGTGAGGAGAGGAATCTCTTTGACCCCAAAATTTGCTTGCGTCGGTCCATCGACGAAAATCACACTGGAACAGGAAGGATATAGATCCTCTTTCGTGCCCCACGATTATACAACTAGAAATCTAGCACTGGAGCTAAAAGAATCGATTCATCTTGAAGATAAGAAGATACTGCTGGCGCGCACTGAGGATGCGAACCCGGAAATGTGCAAGATCCTTAGAGCTGCTGGAGCTAGAGTCTTCGAGGCAGCGGTGTACTCAACCCGTCCAATTAGTCAGAAACTTACTTTCGAGGTCTTGGACAGACTCACGGATATCACATTGACCAGTCCATCAACGGTGGAGGGGCTTCTTGCATCAGTTTCCACATCTGAAATTTTGAGCAGAAAAATCCAGGTACATTGCATAGGGCCCATCACTGCAAGAAAAGCTGGCGATAGGGGGCTGTTTGTTCATTCCATCGCTGAGGTGCATACTCTCGATGGTCTAATTGAATCCATGAGAAACTTTCTGATTAGTCAAAAATCGAAAAGATGAGTATTGATATGGAATCCGCGCAAAAGATAAGGTTTGGAAAACTGTCCGAGAATTACTCGCCTAGCAGACCTCGCAGGCTGCGTAGTTCCTCCCAGCTACGGGCACTCGTCTCCGAGACTTCAGTGGATGTCGAGCATCTCGTCATGCCCATCTTCGTTAAGGAGGGCAGGAGAGTCAAGGAGAAAATAGCTGCAATGCCGGGAATCTTCCGGTATTCTCCGGATGAAGAACTGGAGCGAGAAGTTATGGAGATCTCCAACCAGGGAATCAATGCGGTACTCCTTTTTGGACTTCCCAAGCAAAAAGATCTCGCCGGGAGTGAAGCCTTCAAATCCGACGGCGTGGTCCAAGAGGCAATAAGGCGGATCAAAGACGTGAACCGGGATCTCATCGTGATCTGTGACGTTTGCATCTGCGGGTACACCGACCACGGGCACTGCGGGATACTTAATTCGAAGGGGGCGGTGGATAACGACTTGACGAATGTCAGTCTTGTAAAAATTGCGCTGTCGTACGCGGAAGCTGGTGCAGATATAGTTGCACCGAGCGCGATGATGGATAATCAAGTTACGGCAATCAGGGAAGTCTTGTATGGAAATGGATTTGATTCCCTGCCCATAATGTCATACTCTTCAAAATTTGCGTCTGCGTTTTATGGACCGTTTAGAGAAGCCGCGGAGTCCGTCCCAAGCTTTGGGGATCGGAAGGGCTATCAGATGGATCCGAGAAACGCTAGAGAGGCGCTTTGCGAGACGAAGCTTGACGTTGCGCAAGGCGCAGATATCATAATGGTAAAGCCTGCTCTTCCTTACTTGGACGTTTTGAGCTTGATTAGGGCAAACTTCCCTCTGCCGCTGGCTGCATACAACGTCAGTGGGGAATACGCGATGATCAAAGCCGCCGCACTCAACGGCTGGCTGGATGAAGCAAAAGTGGTAGACGAGACGCTGCACTCGATAAAGAGAGCCGGAGCAGACGTAATTATCACTTATTTTGCGAAGGAGTACGCGCGCCGTAAAAACGGGCGAAAATAGAAATATCTTCGATCAAGTCAGCGAGGCGAGCAGGTCTTGGTCGAATTCCATGCTCGAAGTAACGAGGCACTTGTGGACAATGATATGATACGTGCAGAGAAATGATCCACACCCGCAGTAAAACGCCGCTTTTTCTTTTGAAGATGGTTCCTTCCCCGTGCACGCAAAGCAAAAGACGGTCCTGCCAAGGACTTTGATGCTCTGCCTGACTTTCTTGGAGGGTTCCAGATCGTCGAGCACCTTTGAGGAGTTTGTTTCGTCCTCGGGTTTCACTTTTTTTCCTCTGTAAATTGAGACCGGAATTTTTTGATAAAAGGTGTAAGGAGGCTGAATAAAGCACCGGAATCAGTGCTTGGGGTTCATCCACAAAGAGCAATGGCTGGGATTGCGTCCAAAAAAATCGAAATGTGTATTAGCTCCTCTGTTTCGACGGCAATGTACAATGCCTACATTCTTTGGAATATGGAAAGTAGAAACTAGTCTTCAGCCAGTCGATCCGAAAATGCAA
>JAPCJV010000200.1 GCA_027886785.1 Nitrososphaerota archaeon
AGAAAGTCCTAGATCAAAAACGAAATCTTGCGCTCTTCTGAAAATTACTCGAAGGTTGTACCCGCCTCCGACATTGCTCGGCAACATCCCATCAGAGATGGCAAATAACAAGGTGCGGCTGTGATCAAGGATCGAGTACACGGCTTGAATGCGATGCACCTTCTTTCTGAGTTCCTCTTCTGCCATTCCTAGTTGTTTTGCAATGTCTGAGTAGTCCTCAATTACTCCCTTGAATTGATCGATGTCAAGCGAACCTGCTAATTTGTAATAGGCTTGCAGAGACCGGTCCTCACCAACTTTGATCCCAGATATCTTCTCGAAAGATTCCAGCACCCTTGAGAAAACTGCATCATAGCTGTTGTACGTCCCATGCGAGAGCCACACAAATCTCTCCAGGCCGGCTCCCATGTCGATCACTTTTTCGGGATATTCCTTGTAGTCATCTGGGGTTCCTTCGAAAGCGGTGAACACAGCGTTCCCCAATTCCAGGCCCCGAACATGATATTCCAGGCTGTTCCCGAAAGCGCCAGGGCCCAGCCACACATCCTCCTTGAACACCACTTCTTCTCTGGGAATCCCAAATTCTCGAGTGAGAAGTTCAAAATCTAGGGCAATGCACCGGTCTTTCCAGTACCCTTTGGAATTAGCGAGCGCGTGTTGTCCGATCATGCAGAAAGAAGTATAGTGCCTCCCCGTTACTCCAACATTTCCAACATCCAGGAAGCGTAAGCACATTTGAGGAACTATTAACGGGTTTGTAGGAAACTCGAACACCACTTTTCCGGCTTCAATTCTTTGAAAGTCTACAATGGATGCTACCGTAAAGTACAGATCGGGCCGCCACCTGCAAACCACTGGGTACCTCTTGATCGACTGATGCCCATTTTCCTTGAAGAATCCTTCAATTTTTCTCCAAGTTTGAACGTAGTCGAATTTGGCCTTAATGGGCGAATTGCCCAGAAATCCGTATTGTTCGCAGGGTTGTTCCGGACAATTAATCCGCTTGTGATCTAGTGTCCAGAAAAATCCCTTACAATTGGGACATTGCTTTCGGATAAATCCCAACTCGTTGAATAACTCGACTCTGTAGTATTTGTCCGGTTCAGCGGAGAACCTAGCTCTCAGCTGATCTTTTGGAGTGGGCAAAAATCGAGGACCCCGGAACTTTGGAAAGTTGCGCAGTTACGGCTTATTTAGCAATCGTCCAGCACTTGGGAAATCAGAAAGCTCGAATTCGGTTAACTCTCGCTTTCGTACTCTTCTCGCACGTCGTGGACTTTGTCGAGAAGTGCATTGGTTATGCCTTGCAATCTTCTTGCGTTGCTTTGCTGAAGCCTCTGGAAGGTATCCTCTTTCATTTTCCTTGAGATCACTTGATCGTAATTATTCAAAATGTCTCTTACCACCCGATCAAACTCCCGATCGGAAGCTAGGACTTCATTAAATCCAGTTTGAACTGCCACTGTCGAAGCAGCCAGCTGAGCCCTGAGAGAGGCAATCTTGGAATTTGTCTTTATTCTCAGATCGTCTATCCTTGATCTGGCAACAGTAAGTTCGTTTCTTGAAAGGCTCGCCCCTTTTGCTTTCAGTTCAGATAAAATCTCATTCGTACTCGACACCTTGTCTTCGACGGCTTTCGTTAGAGCATCGAAAGTAGAGCTACTGTCCTCTTTATTCTTTGAGCTGGGTCTAAAAACTATGGCACCCAAGAAAATCGCGATGAACATCAGACCTGCTATCGGAAGCGCGGAGCCAAAAGCGGATGCAATACCTATTCGGTAGGTGAATTGAGCCTGGCCCGTAGGTATCAGTGTGTTATTGAAAACTTGCAGCGAGAGCGGCCCACCCGATATCACTATTCCCGAGGCAGCAACAGACGTGATTTGAAAATCATCCATCACCGCGCTGATGGGAGCTGTTGTCGGAATCGACACATTGTAGTTACCATTGGAAAAACTCCAGTATTGTTGCCCTAAAGGATACTGATACACCAGACTGACCGAACTGTTTGGATGGATAGCCTGCCCCGTAGAATTTAGTCCCAAATCTCCCCCGCTGATAGTAATCGTGGCGAGATTGCTGAGTGGAGGTTGCGAATTCGGAACCGCCGTGACGGTCGAAGAATTGGTGAGCGGTTGATAGGATAGCGAGTAAAGAGTGTTGAATCCCAAGTTCTTAATTTTCAGAGTATCCTGAACGATCACCTGACCAGTCGCCCCAATCGAGAGCTGTCTATTCGCATATAGAAATTCCAAGGCACCGGAGGATTGAGGGTTTGAGAATACAGTGACGAATCCGCTACGGATCGAGTTTGAAACATTTGTTCCACTATAGTCCCAAGTTTCCAGAGTTGCATTGGTTCCAACCGTATGCGAAAAGCCCGCCTTTTGCATGGGAATCGGATCTGCAATATGAGTAGTGAGATAAGGAAGGACTATCGATGTCACGATCTTATCAAGCGGAAGACTAACTGCAGGACTGAAAAGAATCGGCACTGAAAAATTGCCGTTTGAAACCGGTTTGAAGCTATCCATTACGTAGAATCCAATACCAACCGAAGAATTGACCCCCGCCTGCAATGCGGGCGAAAATGAGAGTGTGATAGCAAGAGTGTTATTCGAAATTCCTGTTGAACTCGTGACTGCAATACTCGAAGATCCACTACGGCCTGAAGTACTCAAAGCTGCAACATGGCCTACGAAAGAGGATGGGAAACCAAATGTAACGGAGCTTAAGGAAGAAGTGCTATTGGACGTCTGGTAAAGTGTTTCATTAACCTTGAACTGCCCATAGGTATTGAACGTAACGATATTCTTTACCCAATCGCTATGAACAATTGAACTGGTCGCTGCGAAAGTCGGGCCCCACGCAAACGATGCGAAAGTTCCAAGGAGGAGGATCGCGAGAATTAACGGCAAGAAAAAGTGCGCCTTAACCCGCAACGTCGTCAAAACACCGTGAAAAACTGAAACCTCAAAAATGGCTTTAAAGACTTTCGGGATCAAATTCTGCTGTTCTCGCAGTTCAGTTATCGAATTGGGAATCTGAATGGAAAAGAATCTCAGGTCCCAAAATTTTTTGATCGGACGCGTTAAGACTATTAATTCTAAAAAATGAAAATCTGAAACCGGGGCTTTCGCACTTTTCATGGTGGTCCACAAGTTTCTTCCTAATTCTGACGACGAAATTACTCGAAAGATGTTGGAAAAACTTGGTATGATTAATGCGGACGAATTGTTCGCAGAGATTCCCGAAAATGTTAGCCTAAATCGACCGCTAAAAATTCCGGACGCAATGAGCGAAATTGAACTTGAGAATCATGTGAATGAAAGGCTATCCAAAAACAAAGTATCGCCGGATCTTGTGAACTTTATCGGTGGTGGAGTATGGAATCACCACGTTCCTTCGGTCATAGATGAGATCATTTCAAGGGGCGAATTTTATACTGCCTATACGCCCTATCAGCCGGAAATCAGCCAGGGCATGCTGCAGGCACTCTTTGAATATCAGAGCGAAATCTGCGATCTAACGGAGATGGATGTGGCTAACAGTTCGATGTACGACTGGGCAACTGCTCTGGGTGAGGCGGGGCGGATGGCTCAGCGAGTTACGGGGAGAAAGAGAATCCTGGTATCTTCTGCCGCTTCTCCAGATAGGCTCGGGGTTCTGGAGACCTATTGTACGCCCGCGGGGATGGCCATTGCGAAGGTGCCATTTGATAAACGTGGGGAGACAGATCTTAGTTCCCTAGATCATGCTTTCGATGATTCTGTCGCGTGTGTATACATTGAGAATCCTAACTTTCTTGGTATTATCGAAAAAGTTGGATCTGAAATTGCTGAGATGTGCCACGCTCGTGGGGCACTGCTAATTGTAGGGGTCAATCCGATTTCTCTGGGAATTCTTAGACCCCCTGGCTCATACGGTGCAGACATAGTTGTGGGAGATGGTCAGCCTCTGGGATTGTATCCCAACTTTGGAGGTCCTCTCTTAGGAATTTTTGCTACCAAGAACGATCCTACCTTATTGCGGCAGATGCCGGGCAGGCTAATCGGAATGACTGAATCGAAGGTCGGTTCCGAAAGGGGCTACACTATGGTTCTACAGACCAGAGAACAGCACATCAGAAGAGAGCACGCCACGTCCAACATTTGTACAAATGAGGCCCTCTTTGCTTTAGCAGTAAGCATCTATCTAGCGTTGATGGGCCCCTCGGGAATGAAAGAAATAGGAGAGAGAATTATCCAGAATTCCCACTATGCTCTAAAACGCTTCCAGGAAGAGCGATTAGTGGCGCCGTATTTTGAGGGGAGCTTCTTCGGAGAAGTAAGTCTGAAAACTAATATCGATTCCATAGAGCTTTCCGAACATTTGATCCATTATGGGATCCTTGGTGGCTTACCATTGGGAAGATTTTACAACGAATTGAAACATGTCTCTCTTTTTTCCATTAACGAACTACACAAGGCAGATCACATTGAAGTTTTGGTATCTGCCCTAAAGTCTCTTGATTCCAGAAGCAAGTGACGGGATGTTGGCTATGAAGTACCGGCAAGCAATCTGGAAAGAACCCCTGCTGAAAGAAAAGTCCAGGAAGGGGAGAAGAGGATATTCTGTGCCTCCCCTAGAAAGCAGAATAAAGGAATCGATTCCGTCGCCATACGACGCAATCCCGCAATCGATGATTCGTCAAAAACCTCCCGAACTGCCCGAGCTTTCCGAGCCGGAAATCCTCCGGCATTTCGTAC
>JAPCJV010000201.1 GCA_027886785.1 Nitrososphaerota archaeon
ATAACGCAGGGGCTCCGGCAATTCACACTTGAATCTTAATTTCAAACATGGCAAGCGCGCGGTTTCCCGTAGTCTGATCATCATCGTTGTAGTTGTAATAGTAATAATTGCTCTTGCTGGAGGTTATGCAGCATTATCATCGTCCAAACCCTCTTCGACCTCGTCTAGCTCTCTAAACACCTCTACGAGTAGCACAGGAGGAGGTTCTACATCTAGTTCGGGTGCGAGTTCTAGTTCGAGTACAAGTGCGGCTCAATCCGGCAATTCTGTGCCGAACCCAGGAGTCTTCGTGGAGGAGAATACCATCGAACCCGGACCAGGAGGACTCGACCCTGCTCTCGCTTGGGATCCGAGTGACATGTTTTTCCTCAACGTGTATCAGAATCTCATGTGGTTTAATGGCTCTGATCCTACAACATTCCTACCTTGGCTGGCTCAAAACTACACAATCTCTCCGAATGCTACTCAATACACTTTCAATTTGAGGCAGGGGATCACCTTCCAAGATGGGACACCGTTCAACGCCACTGCAGTAAAGTTCTCGTATGACCGAGCCGTTCTGATCAATCACGCCGATGGGCCAGAATTCTTGTTCGCCTATAATATCACGATGGGAATTCGTGGAGCTCCTGAGTACACGGCAGCCAACACCACTCATGCGACAAACATGCCTGCAGCGCAGGCTTATCTAAATGCGGGAGGCGTGAAGGTGCTCAGCACTTACACTGTTCAATTCAATTTAGAGCATCCATACTCTGCCGCTCTTGCCACATTAGCTTGGGAGTCTGGGGGTGCAATAATCTCTCCTTCCTACGTAATAGCTCACTGCAATGGTACATCGCTTACGCCGGGAGTTACACCTGGTATCGAATGCCAGTATATGCTAACCCACATGATGGGAACGGGCCCCTTCATGCTGAGTAGTTACACTCCAAAAAGCGAAATCGATTTCGTTCGATTCGACAAATATTGGGGTTCTCCATTCAACACTGGCCCTGCGAAGTTGAAAGAATACATTGTGAAGGATATCCAACAAGTGGGAACTAGAGAGTTAGATCTGTTGTCGGGAGCTGCTGACGCTATTTCACTGCCGGCTTCGAACGCGTTTGATCTGATAAATCAACAAGTGTACAAGAGCAATGGATCAATTGTACCCACAAAGCAAGGAATTCGTATCTGGGAATCCCCCACTAACGGTATCGCTTCACTTACAATTGACCCTAGATTTCCTCCGCTGAACGATTCAAGATTTAGGATGGCGATGGCTTATGCATTCCCGTATCAACAATTCATTCAAAACGTCTCCAACGGATTTGCGGTGAAGCTAAACGGGTACCTCACGCCGAAAATGTTTGGTTATGATCCAAACATCAAAGGCTACGACTATAACGCCACAAAGGCAAAGGAGCTTTTCACGCAGGTGGGCTTCAAGGGTACCATTTCGTTGACCCTCGATTCTTCCGATGCCACATCCATTGCGGCGGTGGTTCTCTTCAAGAGCAGCATTCAAACCATCGATCCGGATATTACTATTAATATTCAGGAAGTTGATGACAACACCTACCTCACTCTGTTCCATGAATTCAAAGTTCCAGTGTTCGCCGCCTGCTGCTGGGTTCCGGACATTGCAGATGGTTCTGAAACTCTGGCAAATTGGGCTACGCCAAATGGCTTTACTGGAGAGACAACCCAGTTCAACAGCACCACTGTAACCAAAGACATGAACATTGCCGCTGCCTCTCTGAACCAAACTCTCAGAGCACAGCTGTACAGCCAGGTTCAACAGGCAATGCTCACCTATGCGGGCAGCATTCCGCTTTACTCGCCTGATGCGATTTATGCGGAGAGAACATGGGTTCTTCCTGCTGACAGTCCGATCGGAAGGGGACTGTACAATCCCCAATATGGAGATGGCAGTGGCGGCGTTATTGGCGGATATTATGCGTACAATATTGACAAGGCTGCCTCAACGCCCTTTTCGATAGCACTTTCCATCAGCCCCTCGCTTGGTACTTTCGGATCTGGCGTTCTTAGTCTTCCAATATCATACACAGCTACACAAATTCTTCCAATGCTATCGAGTTTGCCCAAAACCTAGGATCTCGCCTGCAAAATCGAATCCTCAAGAATTTTTAGGGCAACATCCACGTCCTTTTCCTCTACGGTAAGTGATGGAAGAAATCGGATTACATTTCCCTTGGCGCCGACACGACCGATTAGAAGGCCTTTCTTCTTCGCAATACTAACCACGTTTTCAACTAAAGAAGCGGCTGGTTTCGTTGTTTTTTCGGAAATGACAAATTCGATTGCCATCATCAAGCCCAAACCTCGAACATCTCCGGCTATCTTCAGATCTTTTTTCATGTCATGCAGCCGACTCTGAAGATAGCTTCCCACCCTGGCCGAATTTGCAACGAGTTTCTCATCATGAACTATTCTCAAGATTTCGATTGCAGCAGCACATCCAAGAACGTATCCGTCCTTGCTTATTCCGGCGTAGTCTTTGTTCTCCCACTTGTCCGACAGGGGAATGCTCGCCACAGTCAGGGACAACGGAAGAGGTCCACTGAGCGCTTTTCCGATGCAGATCAGATCCGGGTCTAAGTTCCAGTGTTCTAACGCAAACATCTTACCGGTTTTTCCAATTCCCGTCAATACTTCATCTATTATGAAAGGGATCTCATTTTTTCTGCAGATTTTCTGCAAGCCCTGAAAATAGCCGTCAGGGGGCACTATGTTCCCTCCATAACTGAGAATGGGTTCAATAATCACTCCCGCGATCAGTCCCGGGGACAAAACGTTTGAAATAATTCGTTCAAAAAAAGCGAGACATTGCTGCCCCTCATGTTCGGCATCTTCGAACCAAGGACGATACGGATCCGGAAAGGGAATGTGAATGAAGCCAGGCAGCTCAAAAAATCTGGAAATGATGTTCGTTCCCATTTCCTTCTTGGTTGGAGAAGCGCTAAGAGCAGTCGCATTGGCGCCATGATGGGCTTCATAGCTACTCACGATGAACGGATGACCCGTAGCATAGCGAACCAGTCTGATCGCTTTTTCAACAGCGTCCGAGCCGCTGTGTCCAAAAACGATTTTCCCTTTGCTTGTCTTTGGGGGGAGGACTCTCTTCACTTCGTCTGATAATTCGCTTTCGATTTGCAGAATACCGTTGTACCTATCGATATGGTCGAATCCTGCGGCAACCTGTTTTAGAAGTGTTTGCGTAAGTTTTGGATGTGAGTAACCTATGGCGGTCGTGCTTCCCGCAGTAAAGTCCAGATATCTCTTGCCAGAATCATCTTCGATGTAATTTCCAAAACTGCTCTTTACGATCATTCCTGTGGTTCGGAATGCTTTGATTAGGTTGCGCTGGTCACCCTGTGTTACGGTGCCCAATTTGACCGTGGCCACCTAGGGTCAATCCTTGAAATATTTTGATGATTCTTCAATAGTTCGCAGGAGAATCACAGTGTCCCCGCTACTCACCACGCGTCTAGGGAGTAGCTCGTGCAGCACGCCGCTTACAGGAGATTGCAGCTCCTCCAGCACATCACCGCGGATATTTCTAATCTCCCCAACTTTTTGTCCCTTCGAGAGGAGCTGAGTGAAGTATGGACCGGTTTGTTGAACGATTGGATAAAAGATCCCTCCCTGCGAACACACGACCCTCGCTCCATCTCGCATGATCGAAATCTTGGAGGGAACATTCTCTGGCGAGCCCGAAAGCAAGTGGAGGTGTTTCATCAACCCCTCAATTCCCCGTTCTGTGAGCGCAATATCTTCTTCCAGATAAGTGGCGAGGCCGATTCCTATTTCCGAAATTATGGAGGGTTTGCCAATTTTGGTCGCTTCCTGCAACAAGATCCCCGGCATCGCTCCCTCTTTTCCGGCGTCATGGATCATGATAAATTCCAACCCAAAGGATTTCGCCGCCCTAAAAGACTCGTTATCGAGCTCCGGGTTGCCGGTTCTGCACATTATCATGTGAGTCATGTGAGATTCCAAGGTGTCACCTCCTCTCAAGTCTACGTGAAAATCTACCGACTTGATCACGCCGTTGAAGATCGTATATGCCAATTGTTCGGTGATAGTCCCCTTGGAGTTACCCGGAAATACTCTGTTGAGGTCCTTGCGATCGATGGGTGAAGGCCCCACAGTTCTCCATTGAAAAGTGGACGTATTCAATACAGGAAGTATGACCAAATTGCCATGCAGCCGTTCCGCCGCGATCTTGTGAAAAGTTCTGATTGCAGCTTCGATACCTGGATATTCGTCTCCATACATGCCCGCGGTGATGCACAGAGTTGGTCCCTCGTGTTTGCCATTCACAAGCATGACGGGAAGTACAACGTTCATAGAATTGCTGGAATCAATCGTGACTTCCTGATACTTTTTCTCGCCAGTGTCACAGGTTACCCCAATTATCGAAAGCTTTCCGGGCATTTTTCTCGATTTCCTGACTGGTGGCTTAATTTAAACAGTTTGCCGAATGTGAAGCGAAAAAAGATTCGGAATTTTGGAAATAAACTGTATATTCTATTCCATAGAGGAATCCGGTCAGCAAAAAAATGAAACTAATAGACCTCTCGCAAGAAATTATTCATAGAGATAGGTTCGGGCAACATCCGGCTCATCTGCCTCCGCTGATTTTCACATTCAACAGTCATAAAGAAGCAACAGAGGAGCTAGAGGGCAAGGGAACCTACACGACCGAATGGGTTAACATGAGCAC
>JAPCJV010000202.1 GCA_027886785.1 Nitrososphaerota archaeon
CTACTCCGAACGCCTCCAAGCGAGCTAACAGAACTTTGGGTACTTGCCGGACAGAGATCGCTTCAAAGTCTGCTATTGCAAAAAGATTTTTCATATGTAACTTTGTGAATAAAATCAAGTGGACGGATTGGATCATCCCCCCGTGCAAAAGAATTAGTTGAATGTCCGGCCGATTTCGGTTCTAACGTTCGCAACTGGAATGCAGTACTGGAAGAACTCTGCGTTGTCTGTTATCAGTTTTAGTACCCCGCCATCTTTCTGTACGCCCCGGAAAATTTGCAGAAATTCCAGAGGATTTCCTAGATGATCTAAAAGATTCTTCGAAATTTATCAAGACCAGGAAATCCCCAACAGAATTTAGGGCAACGCAGATACAGCCGGTACGAGGCGGTTGTGACCAAATTCATCTCTGAGGGCTCTTCCAACTACGTCATTATCCGTCGATTTGAATTCGTTTTCTACTTCCATCGATGATACGATAAAGACGAAAATGGATGCCTTCCGAAACTTTATTGGGGGCCTCGTAGTCGAGAATGACTGTTTCAATTGACTTCAACTTCTCAGATGGGCCTTGCTCCGGGTCAGTATTACGGCAAGAGATGGATCTTTTACTCTGCTTTAGGCGAACCAGTCATTAGGGCGGAGGACTGGCACTTGCGGACGAGCGGGCTGGTAGAAAAACCCATTGATCTGTCGTTTGATGATATGCAAAAACTTCCCCAGACAAAAGTTACGAGAGATTTTCAGTGTGTAACAATGTGGTCCATAAAGGACGTCGTATGGGAAGGAGTTCCCTTTGTTGAAATTGCAAAGCTCACCGGAGTGAAACCGGAAGCAAAGTGGGTGATGTTCAAGTGCGCGGATGGGTACTCCGCGCCCGTCCCTCTGGAAGATGCCATGTCGCCTGATTCTCTAATTGCCTTTCAGATGAATGGTCACCCGATTCCACAGCACCAGGGCTATCCAGCGAGACCATTTATTCCCCAGCTGTACGGCTGGAAGAGTGCAAAGTGGTTGAATGAAATAGAATTCCTACCAGACTACAGAGACGGTTACTGGGAGATGTATGGATATAATGAGCGTGCCAATATCTGGGAAGAAGAGCGCTTCAAGGGTCACGTTGGAAAACACTCGAAACGCACTGTGACTGGGAGTGCCCCGATTTAGGGCAGTATTTCAACTAGCCTTTCGATTTTTTCGCATCCTTTCTCTGATTTGAAATCCAAAGACTCTGGAAAGCTAACAGGTTGTCGACTCACTCTAATAGATAAAAAGCGCAAGATATCGACTCTGAAAAGGCAACTTCTGCATACTTAAAACGATGAGACCGCAAAGAGTCAACGAGCACCTTTTTTCTCTCCGTTGTAGTCTAAAGAAATTCTCATTCATGAATTTTTGATCTAATTTCAGGAATTCACTTTGAACATTTTCATCGGATACTCTGGCTTTCGAGGACTGAGGCCTTTCAATACACCTTCTAGATAGCGCGCTGTCATTTTCCTCATCTCATATCTTTGTCGCGATCTTCGCAAAAGAAGTAATACGGATAAGAGCCACACTCAAAACCTCAGTACATACGCCGGAGTTGCCAAGAACCATAACACCCTAGAAGAATAAATAACGACAGATCGATTCCAGCTTCATGACTCAGGAATCAATGAATCCGTATAGTCTTTTCGAAAATGAGTGCCCTGAAATCGCGGCAAAGTTCAACGACCTCGTAGATGCACAAAGAGCGGGTAAAGCACTTGATCCAAAAACAAAACAGTTGATCAACGTAGCAATTCAAACTGCGAACCGCAATCCGAGAGGAGTCTTCTTTCACTCCCAGATGGCAAAGCAAGCCGGTGCAACGAGAGAGGAGGTCGTTTCAGCAGTCGTAATGAACCTCCATCTTTCCGGGCTGGCGCCTGTAATCGATTCGCTCCCCCAAGCAATCCAAGGGTTCGAGACCAAACCGAGCTGGTAGCTTATTAGACCCGGGAATCGTTTGGTCTGGATGCGAATCCATGGGTGATTTATGGAGCCAATTCGTCGAGGGGGTTAGGAGTGGCTGCTGTTCCAGTGCTACGTACGGTCTTGTAAAGCCCGGTGTTGAACCATGGAATGGCTTCCAATTGGAACGCCCTAAGAATTTCCATGAAGGATTGCTTTTCATTTTGGAAGCACCCCCTGCGGACACGGAACATTATTTCCTGAAGGAGGACTCAGACCACAGTCACCCTGACAGACTGAGAAAGAAAATGTACGCAGCTTTTCAAAGCGTCGGGAGTGCCCCCAAATTCTCTAATTTTGATACGTTCCTGGATGATTTTCTGAATGCAAACTGCTACCTTTTGCCCTCTTTCAGTTATGCCTGCGCGAGGAACGACGGAACTAACACCAACCCCACCGCTGGAATGGCAAAGCACTCTGGAGAAGCACATCTTTCTATTGCTATCAGAGATCTCCGGCCGAAAGTAGTTGTGTTGATGGGCACAAGAGCTCTTGCTGCGGGGAGAGCGATGAGCCTCGTCAAAGAAGACTTGGGAAAAGAAAATTTGCACACTTACGCCAGAGTGGAACCGTACTATTCCACGACTTTTGGATTCAAAATTGCTACCTTCGTAACGTACTGGCCGATGAAAAGAGCGAAGAGAGAAAATTACAACAGGCAGAAAGTAAACTGCTACGATGGGTGGCTCCTGCCTACGTTGAATGAATCGTTCAAAATGCTTCACTTACGATGAATTTTTCCCATCCATATTTTTCAGCTTGAGAACTTTTTTACTTCTCAACTGATAAGACGGAACACATAACTAAGCTCCGTCCCGCTGATGCGGCGGCCGGCTTGAAACGTCAGGGCAAGCAAGAGTTGTTCTTTGCTTTTCTTATTGTGGCTTTAGTAATCCTATCTTTGGTATTTGCAATTGCAATCGTGAGCCCGGAACCCGGAGCCACTAGCTCTCTGTCAAGCCAAGATATCACTACCGTCGTTCAAACTTCAGTGACCCTCAGCACCGACACTATCATTTCCGTAATAACGGAAACTGCATCTACCACAGCGACACTAACGAGGACTACTATTGTCCCAATCTCCTCCACTCAATCGCAATTTTCGACCACATTCACGACCGTGACCTCAACATCAAGCACAACTACGAGTACTGTCTCTACAGCTTCCTCTTCTTCTCAAACGAGCACGCATGGAATATCATCAACGCTCGTCACAACTACCGCTTCAACCACAACGAACACTTCAACGAGCACAACCACTTCTACAACATCTCTATCCTCAACCTCCGCGACAACAACCGTATCCTCCACGATTTCTTCAACGTCCACCACAACTATTGCATCCGGATCTTCGATCGCTCCCATGAGCACTGTGTTGACTTTTTCTTGTTATCCGTCCGAGTTTGAATTGGGGTTGTCCACCATATGCACCTCCGCAGTCACGAGCTCCGACGGCCAATATCCGCCTACGGGACAGGTGAGCTTTGCGAGCATTCTGCCTGCCACATTCGCTCCCACAGCATGCATTCTGAAAAGCAACGGATCATGTTCTGCTAATTTTACACCTTACGGGCCTGCGACGGGGTATTACACCATCACTGCAACGTACCCTGGAGATTCCTTGCACAGAGGAAGTTCGGCGAACGTCACACTGATAGTTCCGCCCGCAGGGCCTACTTTCATTACGTGCTATCCCTATGTTATCTCGATCAATGCGACGGCCTACTGCACTGCAACGGTTGTCAACTCACAAGATTTTCCAGTCCCTACAGGTACAATTACGTTCATCAGTACCAAGGCCGGCAAATTTGATCATACCAGCTGCACACTGGACTCTACAGGATCTTGTTCTGTTGTCTACACTCCTGGAGCAGGAAGCCAGGGCATTACAACGATTACCGCGAAATATAGTGGCGACAACGATCATGCCTCCACTTCAGGAACCGTCGTGTTGACTGTGACGTGAACTACTCATGGCTAAAGCCATTGGGCTTCTTGCTTCCTCGACTGAAACTTGCTGATCCGTCTGATTAGTAGAGGTTCAGCCTCGACAAGGGACTGTTCCAGTCCCGCTTTCAGAATGTTTCGAGCTGCATTGATATCACGGTTCAAGGTGAGACTGCAGTTCGAGCAGTGAAACATTCTATCATTGAGTTTGAGTTTCGTAGGTGAAATCCATCCGCATCCGGAGCATTTCTGCGAAGTGCCACCTGGGTTGACGAGTACTACTCGCCCGCGTCGCCCTTCTGCCTTGGAGGCAGTCAGTCGGCGTAGCTTTCCCCAGGTGGCATCCATTATTGCTGATGCGAGACTATGGTTTTTCACCATGTTTGAAATCTTGAGGTTTTCAAACACTATCAGTTTATTTTCTGCAGAGAGCTTGTAGGAGAGTTTGTGAGCAAAGTCATCTCTTTGACGCCGTACTTTTCTCCATGTTTTTGCAAGAGACTCCTTGGCTTTGACTCGATTCATCGAGCCAAAGTTCTTCCGCGATAACTGCCTCTGTAAACGTTTGATTCTCTTTGCCGATTGGTTCAGGAATTTGGGATTCGGAATAAGTTCCCCGGCGCTCAGCGCCACGGAACTCTCCAGCCCCACATCTATACCAATATTGCCGTCTAAGGTCTTTCCAATAATCTGTTACGCGTCGACCGGTAGTGAGACAAACCATTGGTCGATGTCCCTGATCACACTGACCCATTTGATTATTCCTACA
>JAPCJV010000203.1 GCA_027886785.1 Nitrososphaerota archaeon
TGGTTTATCGACCAGCAAAACGAAATGTGGTTACTCTCCAGAAGCTTGTACACATCCTCCCGAAACCAAGACTTGTGCCTAAATTCGATCGCGTGCCTGAAGCTGGAGGTGTTTAGATCTAAGGCGATGAATTTTTCGAGGACGGAGAACCCTTTGTCGTACTTGAAGGAGGGCGGAAGTTGCAGCACAACGGGTCCCAGCTTGTCACCCAGTGAACCCATGGTTTTGTAAAAAAAGCTCACAGTGCTTGCCACATTCTGGAGCTTGAAATCGTGAGTAACTTTCTTGGGGAATTTGGGAGAGAAAAGAAAATTTTCAGGGGTGTTTTTCTTCCATCTGGACACCATGAACTGGTTCGGTATGCGGTAGAAAGAAGAATCGATTTCCACCGAGTCGAACACCGAGGAGTACATCCGGAGATAATCCCCTGCCTTTGACCCCTTGGGGTAAAAGGGACCGACCCAATCCTCGTAAGACCAGCCACTGCAGCCTATGTGGTACTTCGTGAGAATTTCGGACATAGATTATCTCTTCCGTTGAGATGGGTATCTGTTCAGATTATTTTGGTATTAAGGTTACGAACGCTTAATATTAGGCGCTAAAAAAAGCGCCTGCAGAATACCAGGCGGGAATATCGTAAGAAGTTGAAAAAAGGAAATCAAAACGTGATGGATTCTCTATGCAAAAAAATACTGGCTTCTGACGCGTTCATTCTATCTCTCACAGTCAACGATGATAAAGGGGAGATCATGGGGCATGCGTACAGTCCTGAGTACGAGAAGAAATATCTCGAACTTGCGAAAGAGGTGCGGACGAAGGCGGGATTGTTCTCTGCTTTGATTTTCGGAATCACGTCCGAACCCGAGAAGGTCTTCGGGGAGATCGAAGCTATCGTTCGCATTTATGCGAAAGCGAAACTTATCTTAATCCCGTTTGCTTCCAACAAGCTGATGGTTACGCTACTTACCAAAAAAGAAGCGGAAACTAATGACATCCTGGCTAAAGCGAGACCCCTGCTAAAAGTTCGCTAGATGTTTTCCGGCGATGTTTTAGGCGACGCCCGTCGGAGGCTCTTCGGGTCTGCCCGGGTGTTCTCCTTGCGCCATCATTTCCATGGAAGCCTTTTCGAGGGCCTCCATTTCTTCCTCACTCATCCTGACCTGCTGGGACAACGACCAGCGGTGTCCGAACGGATCTGCGAGCTGCCCGTATCGTTCTCCCCAGAATTGATTGTTCAAGGGCATCATGATCAGTGCCCCTGCGGTTGTTGCGCGATTCCACAATTTGTCGACATCCTCGGTGTAGATGTGCAGAGTTACTGTGGAAGTTCCCAGCGACAGGGGTGATCTGGTATCAGCTCCCGGAAATTCATCTGAAAGCATCACCATCGAGTCCCCAATCTTCAGCTGGGCGTTCAGTATTTTTCCGTCCGGAGTTTTGTGGGTCTGGACTTCCTTTGCCCCGAAAGCCTTCTTGTAAAATTCAATGGCACCGGATCCGTTGCTCACTACAAGGTACGGTGTTACGGTGTGGTACCCCTTGGGTATCGCAGAAACTGCCTTGGGTTTTTTTCGAGAACTTCTTTTCTTCGTCTTGGGAGGCTCTTCAGTCATACAATTTCAAACGTGAAAAGTGCGTTTCTTTTATAGGCTTCGTATGCCATCAGAGCTTGAAACGAGCTGAACGGTACGCAAAATTGCACCGCTGCGCGATCGCGCATGAAAACGGCATAATAAATCAAGGTCTAAAATAAGTATAATACAAGCTAGATTGTATTATACAAATCAAATTATTCTCCTCCCTCCGCATGCGATCACCCCCTAGGGGGCCCCTAGGTCATTCACGCCATAATCCCAAAGTAACCGGATTAGCCCCATCAACTTATTTCACGATGTTTTCTCATCGACTACGTTTCATCTGAAAGCTCAATTTTTCTTCGACTACTTGTTTCCCAGAAACCTTCAATAATCGAGAAACCGAGAGCGGCATTCTATACTATAGTTAGGGTAGGTACTCGATTTTGTCCGCCATCGAAGTAGAAGCTCTCAAGAAAAAGTACGCGCATCTTGCGGCTGTGGACGAGATCTCCTTTTCCGTTAAAGTGGGAGAGATTTTTTCATTGTTGGGACCTAATGGCGCGGGCAAGACTACTACCGTGGAGATCCTAGAGGGATTGAGGCAGCGCGATTCGGGGAATGTGAGCGTTCTCGGAATGGATCCGTGGAAACAGGGCTATGAACTTCACTTTAGGATCGGAGTCATCCCTCAGGGGTTTCGGTTCTTCGACAAGTCCACTCCCAGGGAGGCAATCAAGTACTATGCGGATTTGTTCAACGTCAAAGCAGATCCGGATCAGATCCTGCGAGAAGTGATCCTCGAGGACTCCAAAAACGTGATTTTTGAAAACCTGTCCGGCGGACAGAAACAAAAGCTGGGGCTAGCCCTCGCCCTTGTAAACACTCCTGAATTGCTTTTCTTGGATGAGCCTACGACCGGGCTGGATCCACAGGCGAGGCGTGCGATGTGGCACGTCATTCAGGAGTTGAAGAAGCAAGGGAGAACGATCTTGCTCACGACCCACTACCTCGAAGAAGCTCAACTACTGGCGGACAAAGTGGCGATCATGAACCATGGGAAGATTATCGCCTCAGGTAGTCCTACAGAACTCATTGAAAAATATGGGTCCGGGAAGAGACAGGTGATGGTCAGTGATACCCTCGAAGATGTATTCGTGAAACTGGTCGGTGCCCCTATCGAGGAAGAAGGGGAAATTGTAAAACCAGCCGTGAGCTGAGATGGTAAGTTTCAAAAGGATTTTTTCGGATCTCTCGATCTTTCGGCGAGAGTACCTGCGGAACAGAACCGGGTTTTTCTTCGCCTTGGTCTTCCCGATTATCTTAATTTTGATTTTTGGGGCGATCTTTTCTGGTGGGGGTGGAGGGCCGATCACGGTCCACGCGCAAAATCACGACACGGGCCCAGTCGGCACGCAGTTTCTGCGGGCGATGAACTCGACCAACGTAACTCAAATCATCTTACTTCCCAATAATCAGAGTCTCACTCAGTACCTTCAGTCTAATTCAGGGAGCATAGGCATATCCATTTCTCAAAACTTTTCTTCGGCATTCATAGCTAAAACACCTGTAAACATTACCGTTTACAGCAGTCCGTCGGACACTTCGGGGCAGATCGTTCTCGGAGTTGCCAATGGGGTGGTGAACGCCTTCAACTTGGGATTGGTGGGTGCAAAACCCGTTGTCGGACTGCAATCGCAAACTGTGGTGTCGAAATCCTACAGCTATATTGATTTTCTGATTCCCGGACTGATCGGTTTTTCCATTCTAACCAGCCCCATGTTTTCCATGGTGAACATTTCCTCAGAGTACAAGAAATCCAAATTTTTCAAGCAGCTATCTCTCACTCCTTTAACCAAGGGCGAGTGGTTGGTGTCGAAGGTGATTTGGTATATTGTACTCTCCATCATTTCTTTCGTATTGATGACGGCCTTCGGGACGTTTGCCTTCAAAGCTCACGTCGGCATCAATGCAGCGGTCATTCCGTTTCTAGTGGTGGGTCCATTGTTTTTTGTTTCTCTGGGAATGCTTGTAGGCACCGTGACTAAAAGTGTCGAGTCAGCAGGGGTAGTCGGAAACATCGTAACTTTCCCGATGATGTTTCTCTCGGGAACTTTCTTCCCGATCAGTTTGATGCCCACCTATCTCCAGGCGTTTGCCCACGTACTCCCCCTGTTCTATTTGATAGAAGGGTTGAACAATGTGATGGTGTACAGCAATTATTCGCAGGCGTTGATCGACGTTTTGGTGCTTCTGGTGATTTCGGCAGTTGTTTTCGTTCTCGCCGTGAGATTTTTCAAGTGGCGCGAAGACTAGGCTACGCCCTAAAAATCTAGTCCTTCTTTTCTTCTTCGTCGCCCTCTCGGAGGTCGGCGAGAGCTCTGGAAACCAGTTCGTAGTGCCTAACGATCGCTTCCACGTCTTTGAAGCTCTTGGAACCTCTGTGGGGAGGCTGCCAGACGTAGATCACGTTTCCATCGGGATCGGCAAACCACACCGCCTTCCCGGAAGAGTCTTCGTAGATTTTTCGAGATTTGAACTTGACACCTCGTTTGGAGAGATCCGCGTACACCGCATCGATCGCATTTTCCACGACAAAAACAAAGTGCCTCGATCCATTGGTGAGCCCTGCCTGTCCAGCTTTGCCCCCTTCCCCTCCCTTCGAGTGAGAATGGGAAGTTAGGGTCAGACGAATGTTCCCCAAATCGAAATGCGCGTTCCGGGGTTCTTCTTCCCGGGCAGTTTCGGCATAATCATCGATCGGCCGAAGACCGACCACGTTCCTGTAAAAGTTCTTACTACCCTCTAGGTCCCGACACGATAGTTCAATCGCGGCTAGGGGTAATTGGCCTATGAGTGACAATTATGCCCTTCGCGCTATCGGTCATGCTCCGTGCGAATTAAAGTTGATGGGCTTGGCCAAGTATTTTTTGCGGATTTATGGCAGAAGATCCTCTAACGCCTAAGATTAGCCGTTGGCATTCTCCTCAATTCTCTTTTTCTCTCCAAATTTGGAAAGTGAAGAGGTAAGGGCCGCAGCGATCACAAGGAAAAACGCGGCCACGAGAAAAGTGACGTAGTATCCCAAGTATACGGATGTGAACCCGGAAACA
>JAPCJV010000204.1 GCA_027886785.1 Nitrososphaerota archaeon
ACGGGATGGGTCGGAGGGCCGGAGTGTACGGGGCTTTCTTGCTTGCCGCGTATGATGAGGAAGAGGAAATCTTCCGGACTACCACCAAGGTCGGCACCGGCTTTTCAGATGTAGATCTCGAAAAAATCAGCAAGCAGCTGGATGCTCACAAAATAGAGAAAAAGAGTCCCAGGGTGGACGCGAAAGTGGAAGCTGAAGTCTGGTTCGAACCGAAAGTGGTTTTGGAAATCATTGCTTCAGAAATCACCCTGAGTCCGATCTACACCGCTGGACTGGACTTGGTCCGTCAGGGAGCAGGGTTCGCACTCCGATTTCCGAAATTCACGGGAAAAATCCGGGAAGACAAGGCACCAGAAGATTGCACGACCGTGAACGAGCTGCTGGAAATCTATCAAAAGCAAGTTCGACAATTTCGGAAAGAAAAAGAAGAAATCGAACCGGCGGCTGCGGAATCATAGGGGGAGCGCGTAGTAACTCATATCCTGCCATTTTGAAAACTTCAATCCGATCTCCTTCAATCGCCCCACAAACTCGAATCCAAGCTGTTCATGCAGTCGTTTGCTCGACTCGTTCTCCTCTGAGATGCTCGAAAGGATCGCATGATAACCATGTGCTTTAGACCTGTAAATAATTTCCTTCATCAAAGTCCGGCCAATTCCCCTCCTTCGGAATTCTTTGTGGACGCAGACGGACGATTTCACAGTTTTTGAGTACCCACTGTTCCTTTCGAAATTGGATATTGAACAATATCCGATCACCTTGCGTTCCGATTACGCAACAATCAGCGGTACCTTGAGCCATGTTTCGAGAACCACTTCCTTTTATTTTCAATTGTCTGCGGGTCGCGTTCAAACGTCGCCGTGGAAGTAACGAGGGCTTCATTGTAGATCTCGGGCATCGCAGGGAGATCGCCCTCCCTCGCTTCTCTCAAGTAAATGGATTCCACTTTCAGATTCGCTTCGAACAGCGCTCCAAAGGGATCTTTGAAGATTTGAATTCCTAAATCTGCGGGAATTCAGATCGCTCTAAATGTCGAAATACAGGTAATATTCGTAGGGGTGCGGGCGCCTCGAAATTTCGCCGAATTCCTTCATTCCATTTTCAATGATTGCCTCAATGATCTCCTGAGTAAAGATCGGCTTCAAGAACTCGTGATCTGATTGGAGACTTTCCAAGGCTTCCCTTAGAGAACCCGGCAATTCCTTTACGCCCAAGGATCTTCTTCTTTCCGCAGTCAACTTGTAAATATCTTCATCAACCGGATCTCCGATCTCTCTCTTGTTTTTAATTCCATCCAGACCCGCAGCGAGGAGGGCCGCAAAGCAGAGATAGGGATTGGCTGAGGTGTCAGGAGTTCGGTACTCCATTCTTTTCCTAGACGAATACTTCGCTCCCTTCATGTTTACAGGAATGCGAATGTTTGCGGAGCGGTTCTGTCTGCTCCATGCGATGTATACCGGTGCCTCAAATCCTGGAACCAGACGCCTGTACGAATTGGTCGTAGGGTTTGTGATCGCGGCTAGGGCTCGCGCGTGCTCGACTAAACCTCCACCAAAGTATCTGCCTAACTGACTTAATTCGGCGTATGCGTCTTTTTCATCGAACATCAAGTTGACATCGTTCTGCCAGAGCGACACATGGACGTGCATCCCGGAAGCGTTGTCGAGGAAAATGGGCTTGGGCATCATCGTCGCCACCATGCCGTTTTTCGCGGCAATGTTCTTGATTACATACTTGTACGTCATGGCGGAATCTGCCATGCTGACCAATGTATCAAACCGCATGTCGATCTCGCACTGCCCCGCGGTTGCTACTTCGTGGTGGTGGGCATCGGAGATGATTCCGAAACTATTCCCGAGGACGCTGACGCATTCGCTCCGGAAATCCTGAAGAGAATCTTGAGGAGTGGCCGGAAAATATCCCTCCTTGAACCGGATCGGAGGACTGTTGTTAGCTCCGGTTCCCGGATTCCACGCCGCCTCTCTGGAATAAATCGAATAGGACTGTCCCGCGTACGGGGTTGAGACATCCCAAGTCACTTTGTCGAAAACGAAGAACTCGATTTCTGGGCCCCAGTACGTCGTATCATACCCCTGCTTTTTTGCTTCTTCTTCAGCCCTTTGCGCGATCCATCTCGGGTCTCTCACAAAGCGCCCCATACCGAACCCTCGAGACACATCACATATCATTCTCCCAGTTTTCAAAGAATCGGAAGTCCAAGGCAGGGTTCCATAGCTGTCTGGAACTGGCATCAATACCATATCCGATTCATGAATGTCCGTAAATCCCCTGATCGAACTACCATCCAATTTGGGTACTCCATCCTTGAAGGAATCCTCTTCTAGAGATTCCACAGGAATAGTAACGTGTTGGAGCCTTCCAGGAACATCTGAAAACTGTAGATCGATGAAGCAGACTTTATCCTCACGCACCTTGGACAGTACATCCGACTGCGAATAATTTCTCTTTTTCAGTTTGCCCCCTTCTCTAGTATATGGCAATTGACGAATTGAACACCGAACCTGGCCGAAATTTGACAAGTGGTTATTTAAGAATACTGGGACGGTACGGTTGTCTATTCAGATACCAATATATTGGACAAACGGCAATGCGCCTGCCATAACCGGTTAAGATAAAATTGTCGTTTCAAAAGTTAGGCGTACAGAAAAAAAAACCAGCTGCAGAGACCCATCTGGAAGAGCTGGACATTGAAATAATGCGCGCTCTGCAACAGGATGCTAGATCCAGTTACAGAGACATCGCGAGAAAGCTGAAGATTGCGGTAGGCACCGTGCATTCACGCGTAAAAAAGATGGAAGAATCTCAGGTGATCAAAGGGTTTTCGGTGGAGATAGATTATTCAAAGGTAGGATATTCAATTACTGCCCTAATTCTTTTGCAGGCGAAGGGAAAACACCTGCGCGACGTAGAATCGAAATTGGCAAAATACGATAACGTAGTTGCTGTGTATGACATTACCGGGGATTTCGATATCGCAGTAGTTGCGAAATTTGAAGCCCCAGCTGCGATGGACAAATTCATAAAGGAAGTGCTGGCTTTGGACTTTATAGAACGGGCAGTAACCAGTATGGTACTAAACAGCGTGAAGGAGAATCACAAGATTCCCCTTTAAGCCCGCCACCAATCAAATCCCACGAATGAGACTTCATCTTTCGCGGAATCCACGACAGCGATAATAAATTGCTTCCTCACGGTCGTGGCGAGCCTTCCGGCGAGCACGATGTCCGTGGCCGTCATCTTGTTCGAGGGGATCGAAACTCGAACCAGGTAAGGCGCGTGATCCAGTCCTGGGCCACGCTCATAAGCCGCAAAGTCCGCTCCGAATTTGACGCCCGGAGTTACCACGAACCCAGCGTCTCGCAGTTTTGTATAGACGGCTAGTTTCTCTTTGAATTGGAAAACTGCCTCCTGGCAGATTTTATGGAGTTTCTCTTGACTGATTTTCTTCCCATCTTGAAAAATCTGGATTTGGGATTTTGAAGAAAGATAGTATCCCTCGAAGAGATCCAGAATAATCGGTACATCGAATTCGTTCAGTTTGGGTTTGGGAATCCCGATCGGTTTTCCGAAGAATCCCGAAGAAAATAATTTGCGGGAATCTTCGATGTCCCAGACTACCAGTCGGTTCTCTATGAGCTCTGCTCGCATCTGTGGAAAATCACAGGCCGAGCGCGAGAATAGTGATGGAGTCGGTCGCACTGAGGCAGTTATCGACCAGATCTTCAATGCCCTGCACGATGTCTCGCAACAGGAGAAGCTCTTTGACCGAGTCGATCTCTGACATGATCTTAGAAGTGAGTACCCTGTACTTGTCATCCACCTGGCGCTCCAGTTTCTGCACAGAATTGGAGAGATCGATCGCGTGAATCGGGTTAATCGCCAGGGCACGCACGACCTCGTTTAACCGCTGCACTGATTCGACACTCATGTCTATAAGATCGCGCAAGTCATCGGCAATCCCTGCTTTTTTCACGGTGGAATATTTCATCTGGGAAATTTTGAAGGCAACGCCCGCGATGTAGCCGGACATTTCTTCTACATTGTAGGCGGTGCGCAGAAAGTCTTCCCGATTAATCATCATCGTACCGATTTCCGCTAATTCCCTCGTAAGCATCCGGCGCAACTGTTCCGTATCCTCTTCGGCTTTTCGGATGCGCTCAACGGATCCCTGAACCGCAGGATTATCGTTTTTTTGCAAGGCCCCGAACAGTTGAACGAGTTCCCTAGACGCGTCAAGTACTCGCCTGACTTCGTCCTGAAGAACCGCGAGAGTCTTTCTCCTGGCTTGAATCTCAGCTTCTCCGCTGAACATCTATGAAATGCGACCGAAATCAACTTACACGGGGTTCAATAAGTGCTTTGTTACAACGTCCTGCATTTTTCAAACTTCCATTCCGATCTCAACAAATTTGTCGAGAATTCGGCTCTAGAGATAAAACGCTTTAAGTGCGATTTTGAAACAAATTTGCCGAATCTTAGGTGCCGGCCAGCAAATTCCTCCTGACTATCCCCAATATCATGTTCCTCATTGCCGGGGTCTACTTTGCTCTGGTAGCTGGCCTTCAGGAAGGCCCTTCTTTAGCAGTCGTGGGGGCGATCCTGTGCTTCGTAGCTTTTGGACTCGCTTACAAGTCCGAGTGGTTTTTTTCAGGTCC
>JAPCJV010000205.1 GCA_027886785.1 Nitrososphaerota archaeon
TCCCAGAGCTCCCACTCCGAATATTTCTCCCCCGCTCGTGACCAGGTAAATCGAGCCGTCTGAACCAATCGCAGGAGGAACATTGACTGCAGAATTTGTGGGAAAAGTCCACTGGAGCTTGCCATTGGGGCTCACTGAATCGAGGGAGTTTGAGGTTCCGTTCGTCGTCGCTCCGCAATAAATCGATCCAGAAGGACCAATCGCCAAAGTCGCCGGGAGACAAGGAATTTTCAAGGACCAGATCGTAGAAGCTACAGTATTGAAAGGATTAATCGCTCGCAGTGAACCATTGTTGTCTACCTCGAAAATTATCCCAGTTTGAGAAATTGCAATTAAGGAGTTTCTGAAAGTCGAAATGTTGTAGGGCGCGACCCATGGGGAACTTCCATCAGGGTTGAAGGCAAAGAGATGCCGCACCCCTGGGACATAAATCGTCCCGCTCGGGCCCATGGCTGGAGTAAACAAACCCTCGTTGAAAGTTTTAGCCCACTTTAACGATCCATCCGGATTGATTGCAAACAGGTGAAAAGCACTATCAACGATATAGATTGTTCTATCCGACCCAATTACTGGAGAGTATCGTATTTGTCCGGTCGGCCCGAAAATCCAGTCCGTCGTATTCGAAGTCGGTCCCAGATTCAAAGACAAGGACGTGCGCTGAGAGTCGTGCCCTGCCGTCGGCCATATAGGTGGCGGCGAAGCTGCCCTGGCAAAATGGATCGAGGTATCTGGCTCGGCATTCAGAGCGACGTTGAACCACATAGCAAGAAGCAACAGGGCAACTGCTAGAGAAATCCTGGTCCATCTCTTTTTGAAATTGTGGGATGCGAGCTTTCGATTGCGCAAGACAGAAACCTGCTGTTTTAAGAAAAATTATTCTCCAAATACGGATATAAGTTAAAATCGAAAAGATGAGACATCTTATCTCAACCGAATCACTCAGGTATTAGGATCATTAAGATTCGCGAACCAACCCGATCAAAATATCGGCCGAAAACGTTTTCCTTATATTTCTCTTCGAGATTTAGAATACCATTCCAACTGAAGCGAAAAATGAAAATGAGAATGGGCTGGAGAACGTTCGTTGGACTTTGCATCGCCTTAATGGTCACTGGCGCGATCGCCATAATCTATTTCATAGATCCTTCAGCTCTTACGTTCGGGCCGTCTTCGCAAGATGCGCCTTTGAATTCTTTGCCCAATTCTTCGACAAGTCCCCCCAGCTCTAACTCCGGGATGCATGAGATTCGGATCACTGCTACCGCCTCTTACTGCAATTGCACTACTGATACGGACAGTCAGGGATAACGCCTTTGGTTTAGAATTCGTCCAAGGGAAAACGGATCCTGAGGTTGTCTCTTCAGCGAGTTAGGACGTTCTAGGAGAAATATTTTGTCTCCTAACGTAGTAAAGAATGAACACTGTACCGATTACGAATAGGAGTACCACGACAGCCACAACAGAGATACCTGGATTGAGAATTGGATTCGTGGGAAAGGGAGTGGAAACGTTCGGGGATATGTATGACAAAGCAATCGAGTGAGGCCCGGCTGGTACTGAGAAGGTCGCAAAATAATAGGAAGCGTTCGATGTTACTCTGATGTCCTTAAGGGGAATGTGATCCACCTTTATCGTCAAACCTGCAGAAGTGAAATTGGCGGGATAAATCAGAGTGAAGCTGTAATTGTTCAATCCGTAACCCACTGTGCTAAAGTCCAGTTCACTATTGGATGCGTTGTTCAGGAAGTTCAAAGGATAGGCATTCGTGTAAATGTTCATGTATGCCGTCGGAACTCCCACCGAATATTGTATTGCGTAGGAGAAATAATTTAGGGCGGAATTGGCTGTCCCTGAATTCAGTATCAAACTTGGATACGATGTAGCGTTCGTGCTCACGTATTCTTGATTTGAAGAAGCGCTACCTTGCGCAGCTTCGACCACATAGGCAGTATTATTCACCGATACTGTAGAATTGGTTTCTGCCTTCAAGACGCTGATTTTCGCCCATCCAGTAGAATTTGTCTGACTGACGTAAGCAATCCCGCCGGAGGTTGGATTTACCAATGTAACAGTGGCACCAGCGACCGGAGTAGACGAATTCGTGATGACATGAACAAACATCCAAGCGTAGTTCTGGTAGATTCCAGTCTTCAGACCCTTAACGCTCGCAACAGTCGTGTTGTGAAGATAAGCGAAAGCGATCGAGCTACCGACGGTGATGTTTGCAGGAATCACAGAATCATAGGAAGTAAGCTGATAGGCGTTGACCGTCACAGTCGAATTCGGATTCGTAATAACGTTAGTCCGATTGATCACCAAACCATACCCGCAGGAAAATGTAATGTTCGACGGATTGGGACCAGTCTGAAACACGCTCTGCGATACTGTCACGTTGTGTATAATGGTGGAGGGTACGCTCGACCTTAGAATTATCGAATCATTGCTTAGAGCTTGCGATTGGATCGTAGAACCTATGATGGTAATGTTCGCACCAGAGTTCATGATCAAGTGGGAGTTCTGGTAGATGCCTCGCTGGCTGCTCTGCCCCGCGGACAGATGGCTCGCAATGATATTGAAGAAAAGGGTAGAATTTATGATCAGGTTTGAGGCAGAGATCGGCGAATATCCGTAATAGTCGTAAGTGGAAGATACCACAGTACTCCTCAAGATCGAGACTACGCCTCCGTAAAGGAGGAGAGTTCCAAACGCTTCTATTGTTGCCCCGACTTGGGCGGTAATGGAGGAATTAAAAACGGTCAAAGCGCTTGTGCCGTAAATCTTCACCTGTTGGGAAGCAACGTTTGAAATCAAAACGGTACTCCCCGAGATTTCTGTGGTCGAAGATGCAGCAGGGCTCCCTATAGTGGCGTTAAACGTCATGGAGCTTTGAACAAGGGAATTCAGCAAGATTGTCTGCGAAGTTGACAGAGTGGAATTGCCGAGGGAAAAATTAGACACGTTCTTGTCGATAATGCGCGAATTTGTGACCAGCGCATGCAGCGTGTTGAGAAGTATATGGGAAGAGTTTGAAGCCTGAAAAATTGCTTGATTCAATTGGAGGGTACTGTTCCCTGTGACGTAGGATAGTCCTCGTTCTCTCACCGGAACGAGAGTAGTTCCGCTCACAAACGTGAAACTTTGAGGAGCCAAATTCACAATCGAGGAATCAAAAGTCATTGAACCCAGGCTGGTCGAGTTGAGCCCGTTAATGTTCAGAAAAGACGAGTCGTTGGCTGAAAGCCGCCCCACATTGTTGAGAGTGATGCTTGCATTTACTATGCCTGATCTATCGAGCGCTACTGTAGAATTTGCTGTGATCTCAAGAACACCAATCCCTCCCAAATTGAGCGTAGAAGCTACCATGGAGAGTTGTGAGAAACTTGTGAGTATGACATTGCTCGGAGTTGCGTTTACTACCTCTTGAACTAGGCTCGAATTAATCATGGTTAACGAACCGGTTCCGTTGAAAGTGATGGTACCAGCATGCACACATTGGAGGTCCGTCCAAGTTGAGGGACTCGTCACAAACATGGGTCCGTTTGAGAAGCACGTTCCACTGGGAGTTTGGGCGTAGGAGTGAAACAAGTTAGGGCTCGCCGAGTTCGAAAGTGAGATAGATCCAAAGATGATAGGTGAAATGATTATGAAAATAAAAAAAATCGAGAGAAGGACAGCGCATTTCAAAAACCGATTCAGCCGATTTGGAAAGCTTTCTTCAATTACGAGTTATAAGCTTAATCAATTTCGGGAAGTTGATCTCATTGTCACGAGAATTTTCTTTCTAGATGATTGAGGCGTCTCAGTGCCCTAGTAAACTATTCACCTATCTTCCATTCCTCCGCCTACTTGTTTAATCGAATTTGCAAAATAATCGACTGTGAATAACTCTTCAGTATCTATTTCACAGCGCTTAAAAATAACTTCAAACGAAAAGGTTCTTCATGCCTAGCAGGGCAAGAGTTATCGCCGCGATTTTTCTGGTATTTCTATTTCTCGCGGGAGTCGGTCTTGTATTCGTAGGCAAGCTGATTCCCGGTGTTGCGTATTATGATTCTCAAAAAATTGTGTGCAATTTTCAATACCAGATACAACTCAATCCTCTTCAATTCAGGTCGGACGACTGTGCAGTCCTTAAAGATGATTGGGTAGCCTTGTCTCTGCGCTCTAATTCGAATCTTTCGCTTTCTATTTCGCTAGCCAAAGTGGGCGGGGGGCAAGTTACTTTGTTTAACAAAACTAGCAACGAGCTAAATGCCACGTTTCCCATTACTTTCAATGGAGCAATTGTCGCCGTCGTCCGGAATAATTATCCTAGCGTAGCATCAGCTAACGGTTCTTTGCTTGTGGAGTCGATCGTTCTCTCGAATTCAACAACTCTTTCCCAAGATTTTCCCTACAGGATCGTCGGTGAAGCTCTGATCGGCCTGGGAGCGTTTGGTTTGTTTTTGATAGCGTGGAATCCCAAATTACCCTCTCTCGTCGAAAACAGAGTTCCCCGGAAAGATGAGCAGTATTCCTAGTTTGTGAATTCTCCATTTCTGGAAATTTCTTGAAGCTCATTTATCGGCCAGAATGTAACTTTCTTAGTGTGTATCGCAGGACAAAATGCTTGACTTAATTAGGAATGGATCCAGAATACGTACTGAGGATTCGAGTTTGGCGTTCTACA
>JAPCJV010000206.1 GCA_027886785.1 Nitrososphaerota archaeon
CGAAGGTCTCCAGTTGCTTTTTTCCTAGCTCAAGCGTCTCCACCACTACTTTAAGCTCCATTTCTCGACCCTCTAGTTTTTGAAGAGCTGCCTCCTTTTCTTTGAAGAGCTTCTCGAGCCGGGCGTTTTTCTTTAATTCGGCCTCCACCACTTGTGGCGTAAGATGGCTTTCCGACATGATGCGCTCCCACCTCAAAATGGTTTCATCGTCAATTCCCTTCGATCGCAGTTGGGAGTATGCATCGATCTCGCCCTTCCTTGCTCCCTTTTGCAGATCGAGCGCCTTTACTTCTTCAGTTCGCGTTTCGAGCGTTTCCTTAAGCTTGTTTGACTTTATTTCCAGACTCTGGACAACCGCGGAAAGCGGCACTAGAGGATCATAGTTCTTTAGAACATCATCAGTAAATTTCGTAAAAGCATCCTTGGGCAAAATTCCATTGATGCAGAGATCTCTGTTAACTTTGTCTTCAAGCTGGCCAGCTCCGCGATCGAAATCCCGAGAGAGCGATCCCTTTTTCCTTCGCGCTTTTGCATACGTCATTTACGAAGACCTGGGCGGCGGTGCCTTCAAGGCCGATAGTCTCGAGTTGAAGCGCTAACCTCCCTCCTGTCGCCATCTGGGATAGGCTCAGATTGTTTTTCGGGAGAAATCGGATATTTCCAATAGCTTCTCTAACTGGTCTTTCACTCCGTACACTTCACCTGCTTTACCAATTCCATTCTCACTTTGATAATTTTCAAACTCAAACAAAACACCGCTTACGGATGCAGGACTTAAGCTCGGTCTCAACGGTTTTAGTTTGCGCCAGATCTCGGTTCGACCACTTCCCTCCAGTCTTAGCCGGATCATCTCCATCTTCAACGGGTAAGGGATCTTGGGCTGGGGCATCGTACGCGCGGCAGAGATTTAGGAAGGGTGAGCTATTTAACCTCTGGTCAACTTCGGCAGTCGATCGGTCAAAGTTAGTCGCAAACCAAACCATAGTGGTCAACATCGACAGATAGGGTCGGACAGGAAAGCTAACTCATCGGTTGAACCGGTCAAATAAGTGGTCAAATTAGCAAGCGCAGCTAGTCAAAATGGTTTCTGATCCCCCGAGTGAACTGGTATTGCGTAACTTGAAATAGGCTAGCCTAGTTACGCATACGCGATGGAAAGAACGACAATTTCACGCTCCGAAAGACGGTCGACCAGACGTGTAGCGGTTCCTGTGGAGCTCGTCCACGGCTGGATCCTCGTCGAAGGGGATACAATCTGACCATGTCACGGGCAGTGAAGTGTCCACTGTGTGGAAAACAAACGCCCGAGAGGAGCTACCATCCCGAAAACTATGAGGATGACGTTTTTGTGGTCGAGGTTATAGGACTAGGATATGGGAAGGGATTCTCAAACTCCGAGGAAAGATCTGCTTTTGAAGATCCTAATTGCAGCGAACTCCAGAATAGCCTCGCAGAGAGAGCGCTGAGGATCGTCGGATTTCTTGTAGAAAGGGGGCAGCTGTCCGCAGACCAAGTCGTGAGCGAGATCGGACTTGAAGAACCTTTGGACGACATAACGGAAGAGATAGCCGGCGCATTAGGTGAGGATAATTGGCGAGAAGAATGGGATACCGATAGGCTTGATGTGGATGATAATAGCAAAAGCGGGTCAGTAATTGTTGACCTATTAATGCACGGCGCGCGTAGATTAATTGAAAACTGCGGTCAGCAGGAAGCTCCCGATTCCGATAGAGGATAATTGCAAAAGCATATGACTCTAACCATGTCTGTCCTGGAGTAATGAGCGAATCGTCAATGAACTGTGGTAGGTTAAACTTGCTCGACGATCGCATCTAGAACAAAGGATCTTTTTTCTTCTGTCGTTTCCTGTAACCCGTACCTCAACAACTCGGACAAGTCCTCCGTCCTCTTTACAGATGCGCCTGAAGCTCCGCAGGCCTTTGCGGCTAATACAAAATCTGGTGCAGGACTAATACCTGCTCCTGAAAATATCTTGTTTTTCTTGGAAAATCCTTCAGGGAAGGCTCTTTCCACGGAGGATTTCATGGCTCTGTAGCCCCCATTATTGATGACGACCGTGAGAATGGGAATATCATACTTTCTAGAAGCCCAGAAAACTGACGTCGGATTGGAGTAGACAAAACCACCATCAGAGACTATGCATACCACATCCTTCTCCGGGTTCGCGAGCTTGAGGCCCAGCGCATTGCCCAGGCCGTCGCCCAGACTGCTTCCCCCTAAAGCGAAAAAAGTCCCGGGTAAAGTGGACTCTACATAGGAAGCAACCAATGGATCATTGGTAACACCCTCAGATACCACGATCATTTCAGGAGAAAGGATTTCATTGATCTTTGAAAGGAGAGATTCCACTCTGATCGACTCCCCTTCGGCTCGAGCACGCAGATTTTCTTTGATCTTGCTTCTTGCCTGAGATATTTTTTTCAATCTTTCTTCCTTGGAGGAGGAAAGTTTTGTTGGAGGCCTGCGCTTCTCCTTTAAAATCCGAAGCAGTTCTGGAATAGCTTCAGCTGTAGAAGCGTTGACCGAAACATCGACGGGAAAACCCCAGAGGGGAAAGCCCGATTTGACCGCATCCACGTCTATCTGCATGATCTTTGCATCCTTCCTGGTTTTGAGAAGAGCCGGGGACCAGGGAACATCAATGTCGAGTAGCAGAATCGCGTCCGAACTTTCGATAAACTCCCGGGGGTACCCTGGAAGGTACAGAGGATGATTCGCAGGAAAGTTCATTCGCTTTCGTTGCGGTTCGATGACCGGAGCTCCCAAAAATTCCGCAAGCTTCACTAATTTTGAAACAGCATCCGGGTTGCACCCGAGATATTCTGTAAGTATGATGGGGGATTCGGAATTGAGCAGAATATCAGCCATCTTCTCCAGACTCTTGCTTTCTGCAGCAGGCCTGGATGGTGGTGCGAATCGCGAGAGCGGGAGTACCTTCACACTCTCCTGCTTTTCTGCGAGAAGTTCGCGAGGCAAGACCAAGTATACCGGCCCCTTTGGCTCTGAATTTGCCATTTGCAGTGCCCTAGCCAAGACGTGGTGAAGATTCGAGTTGGTCTTCAGCTCGTAGGTCCATTTTGCAAACTGCCTCGCGAGACCAAGCTGATCGAAAAGCTCCTGATCCCAATGATAGGGCCTGTCCCTGCCCCCTTCCAATTCGCCCTCAAACGTGTAAGGAGATCGTCCCGCGATGATGAGCACCGGTTCTCTGCCCTTGGATATGTTGTGCAGTGCACCTCCCAGCTCCATAGTACCAAGTCCGACGTGAACCATGACGGCTTGAGCTGTTCCCTTTTGCATCGCGTACCCGTGAGCCATAGAGAGCGCCAAATGCTCGGTGAGGCACATCACAGGCCTAGGAGTCTTCCGTCCTTCTACTTGGAATTTAGAGAGCTGCTCAAGTACGGGATAGAAGTCAGACCCGGGGTTGTAAAAAAGACACTCTACACCGTAAGCATCAAGTAATTCAAGGAAGGAGCCTCCCCCATCAGAACTTGGAATTGTTCTTACACTAACATCTGCACCAGCATTCTCTTTGTTAGAATTTGGTTGAGCTACCATTTTCCTTCAGCTCACTTGGCGGCAGCAACACCCATTGAGAAGTACTACGACTTTTTGAAAGACAGACTCTACTCGAACTACACACAGAGCCTGCAAATGACGAGATTTACTAAGGGATTTTACTCTAACGCTTTTTTGGGATCGTTAAGCTAGGGAATAGGTACAGGACGCCCGATGAACCAAATGAGGAAAGCCCCGCTAGCGAAAGTGGGGTATAACTCGAGTAAGGACCAGCAGGCTCCTTGACAGTTCCAAGCGCCTTCAGAGCTGCCTGCGCAGCCGAGAAATTGAAAATCTTGTTTACATCTCCGCTCGAATTTATGAGACCGCCTCCTGCCATAAAGTAATCAGAGGAATTCATGAGTGAAGGGGTGAACGTAATCATGTTGGGGCTGAAATAATCAGAAGCAGCGTACAGGTACTCGGTTGTGTTGTAGATCTTAAAGTCGAAATTAGAGTAGTTGGCGGCGTACGTTGAGTTAATCCATTTCTGCAAATTAGCGGTTGCATTGCGCGCACTCTGTATCATTGCTTCTAAGAAGTTTACAGCTACTTGGAAGTGAGTGTTGTACCAAGCCTTGTTCGCGAAGATGATGCCGGCTCCTACTCCCGGAAAAGCAGCGGCAGTCGATGTTAGAACGTGGAACTTGCCCGGAGAAGCTTTGAACACTGTTGCGGCGTCGGCAGGATCAAGAAAAGCTCCGATGTACTTGCCCGCAATCAGGGCCTGGGCCTTAGTCGGAGAAGACCCAATATTAACGAGATTTATGTTATACTGGGAATAATTCTGACCTTCAGCTGCCCAGACTAACGGAAAGAGGACAGGTCCATCCAGCGAAAATGCCGCCATTACCGTGTTATTCAGCTGCTTCAGGGTAGTAACATTGGAGGTGACGACGAGATACTGCAAAAAGACGGTAGATTCCTCCCCGATTCCAATAACATTGGCTCCCTTCTCGATAGCATTCAAAGTATCGGTGGGAAACTGGAAAGAAAACATGTCAATCTGCCCCTGTGATGTTGCAGAAGTTAGGGCAGTAGGATCCGTTATTGCCGAAAACGTAGCCTTCAAATTATATTGCG